>NZ_JBPQTX010000051.1:0-29815 GCF_051386555.1 Streptomyces sp. URMC 126 | reverse complement strand
CCCGTCGCCCCCGTCGTCCCCCGAGCCGCCGCCGTCTCCCCCGACCGCTGCCCCGGCATCGGCATGATCGTCGTACCGCTGCCGATGCTGGGCGGCGAGTCCGGCCGGTCGGACGCTGTGACGGGCCCGGCCTCCGCCGAGACCGGCACCTCCAGGACGTACGCCTTCCCGCCCCCGCTGCCCGGCACGTCATGGGTCTGGAGCACCCCGCCGTGCCGCCGGACGATGCCCCGCACGATCGGCCCGTGCACCGGGTCGCCGCCGGGGTGCGGGCCGCGCACCTCGATCCGGACCGCCGTGTCCCGCTTCGCGGCCGCGACGACGATCGTCGAGTCACCGGACGGTGCCGTGCCGGGGGCGGCCTCGCCGGTCGCGTCCACGCCCGCGACGTCCGCGATCAGATGGGTGAGCGCCCGGGCCAGCCACTCCGCGTCGACCTCGGCCTCTATGGCCGGGGCGTGCACCGCGAACTGCGCACGCCCCGGCCCGATCAGCTCGACAGCGCCCTCGACGCCGGCCGCCACGACCTCGTCAAGGGCGGTGGTCTCGCGCTCCAGCTGCCCCTCGCCCGCCTCCAGCCGCTGGTAGGCGAGCACGCTCTCGACCAGCCGGGCCATCCGCCCGTACCCGGCGGCGAGACGGTGCAGGATCTGGTTGGCCTCCGGCCACAACTGCCCGGCGGGGTCGGCGGCCAGTGTGCCCAGCTCACCGCGCAGCCGCTCCAGCGGCCCGTGCAGCGACCCGTCGAGCACGGCCACCAACTGGGCGTGCCGCGCCGCCAGCGCGTCGTACGGGCGGCGGTCGGTGAACGTCATCACCGCGCCGACCAGCTGGTCGCCGTCGCGCACCGGCGCCGTCGTCAGGTCGACGGGCACCGCGCGCCCGTCCTTGGCCCACAGCACCTGCCCCCGCACCCGGTGTTTGCGACCGGAACGCAGGGTGTCGGCGATCGGCGAGTCCTCGAACGGGAACGGCGTGCCGTCCGCGCGCGAGTGGTGGATCAGCGGGTGCAGTTCGCGTCCGCCCAGGTCGCTGGCGCGGTAGCCGAGGATCTGCGCTGCCGAGGGGTTGACGAGGACGACCTTGCCCGCCGTGTCCACGCCGACCACGCCCTCGGCCGCCGCGCGCAGGATCATCTCCGTCTGGCGCTGCTGGCGGGCGAGTTCGGCCTCGGTGTCGAGCGTGCCGGTCAGGTCGCGGACGACGAGCATCAGCAGCTCGTCCCCGGTGTACGGGCCCTGTTCGGCGTAGGGGGTGCGGCTGTCGGGGAGGTTGGCGCTGGTGACCTCGACGGGGAACTGGGTGCCGTCCGTCCGCCGGGCGATCATGCGGGTGGGCTTCGTCCGCCCGCCGTTCGTGCGGTCCTCGGGCAGGCGCATCGAACCGGGGATGCGACGCGAGTCGAACGCGGGCAGCAGGTCGAGCAGACCGCGCCCGACGAGCCCCGTGCCGGGGACCTCGAACGTCTCCAGCGCGATGTGATTGGCGTTGACGACCGTGCCGTTGCAGTTGACGAGCAACAGCGCGTCGGGAAGGGCGTCGAGTATGGCTGCGAGGCGAGCAGCGCCTCGGGATGGCCTGCTGCTCACTGCGACGCTTCCTCCCTGTTACCGCACGGTGCGACCCGCGGGACGGGGGGCCACCCCAGCGACGGCTGGGGGAGTTCCGCCGCCCCTGCGGCGTGTTGCTGTGGGGAAGTCTACGGGCTGTGGAGTCCGGCGCGACGGCGGTCGAGGGGTGCGGCGCACCCTGCCGTGCGGTGTCCGGGGCAGCCGGTGTGTCGGCCCGGAAGTTGAGCGGAGTCTCTGATTCCGCAGAAGGGCCGAGGTCGGAGGCGGACGGACGGCGAGATCGTAACCGCCAACGACCGAAGTGGTCGTAAACGGTCGTTGGCGGTCATAAGTAATTGAGTGTGCGACAGGTTGCGGGGTCCGCCGGGCCGACGTGATGGGGGCGCCGGGCCGACGTGAGTGGGGTCGCCGGCTCAGCTCCCGGACGGGAGCGGGGGCTCGCCTAGGAGGCGGGAGAACCTGTTCCAGCGCGCCATCTCGCACCCGTTCACCTTGCTGAAGTCGGCGTCGACCGGGCGCCCGGCCCAGGACCCGGTCACATGAGCCCGCTCCGGCCCGCCGTAGACCATCGTGCACTGCGCGTCGGACGGCACCGGAGCGAAGAGGTCGCGGTCCCAGCGCGTCTGTCCGTCGAGTTGATCGCACGCCCCCTGGGGGTCGGGGACGGTGCCGTACGTCGGGTGGCAGCGGAGTTCGTACCGGCCGTCGGCCCGCCCGCTGTCCGTGATCACGACGGTGAGGTGGTCCACGGGCGTCGGCATGGGGTCGGCACCCCTACCGCTCCCCGCTCCCCTATCCCTGTCTCTTTCCGCTCCCTCGGCCGTCCCGGCTCCCGACCGCTTTTCCGGCGCGGGCGGGACCGGCGACGCCGCGGCCGGCCCCGCCCCGGGGCCCGGCGGGAACGGCAGCGGCCGCGCGGCGGCCGGGGAAGCGCCGAGCAGCGGCAGCATCAGAGGAACGAGCGCGGCCGCCGCCAGGGCGGGACGGCCGGGACGACGGAGACCGCCGAGACGGCCGGGGCGCCCGGCGCTGCGGAAACCGGGACGGCGGGAACGGTGGAGCGGCATGCGAGGACTCCATGGGTCGCGGGGTGGTGCGGGGCGGCGGGCCGACCGCATCCTCACCCCTCTAACGCCCGGACGCGCCGGGCGTTGCGCGCCCCAAACCGCTTTGCCCAAGGGCCGCCGCGCCCGGTACCGTAGAGTGCGATTGGTGGCGCGGCCCCAGGCTGTGTCATCATCTGCACGCAACATTCGCGCACGCGCGGGGTTGTGCTGGAGGCGTCGCCTAGTCCGGTCTATGGCGCCGCACTGCTAATGCGGTTTGGGTCTTAAAGCCCATCGAGGGTTCAAATCCCTCCGCCTCCGCAGTCGGGAGCCCCGGTCGTCATTCATGACGGCCGGGGCTTTTCCGTGCCCGGCCGGTCCCGATCCCGACGGGATCTCGGCGAGGTCCCGTCGATCTCCCCGGCCCCCGGTCGGCACTCCGCCGGCCGCCGCCCGCGGTCCCGTCTCCCGGCGGCCCCGAGGGGTGCGGCGCGACCGCTCCGATTCGGCGTTTCCGCAGGTCAGGTGGGGTTGCGGCAATGGATTTCGCCTCACGGCGCAGTTCATGTAATGTTGTTCCCGCAACGCCGACCGGCAAGAAAGTCCGCCGGGAAGCCGAGCGCTCGTAGCTTAACGGATAGAGCACTTGACTACGGATCAAGAGGTTGCAGGTTCGAATCCTGCCGAGCGCGCAGCCGAGAGGCCGGTGCCAACATGTTGGACCCGGTCTTTCGACCGTCGCGGGGTGGAGCAGCTCGGTAGCTCGCTGGGCTCATAACCCAGAGGTCGCAGGTTCAAATCCTGTCCCCGCTACTCGAATCGAAGGCCCGGTACTCACGTACCGGGCCTTCGACGTTTCCGGATGTTCCCGGAGGCCGGTGAACGGCGTTCTCGGAGGCCGGTGGGACCCCGGCGAGCGTATGACGACGGGGCCGACGGGGCAGGGGAAACCCGTGCGGGACGACGAGGTCACCGAGTTCCGGCGCGCCCTCGGGCTGCCGGGGCTGATCGACGTGCACACCCACTTCATGCCCGAGCGGGTCCTGGCCAAGGTCTGGTCCTACTTCGACGCGGCCGGCGAGCGGTTCGGCCGCGAGTGGCCGATCACGTACCGCGACGCGGAGGACGGCCGCGTACGCACCCTGCGCGCCCTCGGAGTGCGCGCCTTCACCTCGATGATCTACCCGCACAAGCCGGGCATGGCGGACTGGCTCAACGCTTGGGCGGCGGGCTTCGCCGCCCGTACGCCGGACTGCCTCCACACCGCCACCTTCTTCCCCGAGCCGGGCGCCGTCCGGACCGTCCGGACGGCACTCGACGCCGGCGCCCGGATCTTCAAGGCGCACCTCCAGGTGGGCGCGTACGACCCCCGCGATCCCCTGCTGGACGGGGTGTGGGGGCAGCTGGCCGAGGCGGGCGTGCCGGTGGTGACACACTGCGGCTCCGGTCCGGTGCCGGGGCCCTTCACAGGGCCGGAACCCATAGGGCGCGTCCTCGCCCGGCATCCGAGGCTGCGGCTGGTCGTGGCCCACATGGGCGTCCCCGAGTACACGGCCTTCCTGGACCTGGCCGAGCGGTACCCGGAAGTGCGCCTCGACACGACGATGGCGTTCACCGACTTCATCGAGGACGTGGCGCCGTTCCCCGCCACGGAGCGCCCACGACTGGCCGCGCTCGGCGACCGGATCCTGTTCGGCAGCGACTTCCCCAACATCCCCTACGGATACGGTCACGCCCTGGCCGCCCTCACCCGCCTGGGGCAGGACGAGGACTGGCTGCGCGCGGTGTGCCACGACAACGCGGCGCGCCTCCTCGGCATCCCGGGCCCGGACGACGCCGGAACGTCAGCCGCCGCATAGGGGCGTGGAGGCGGGGACGGGAGTTCCGCCGCCCGCGCTCCTCCCCGGGTGCTGTCTGTCTTCTCCCTGGTGCTGTCCGTGGACCTCTCCCGTGCCCCGAATTCTCAGACGTTTCCCAGATGCGCGAAAGACGGTTCTCAGGGCACCGGCGCACGCTCATGAGCATGACGATCGCACCGACGGAAGCGCGCCACCGCCCCGCCCTCGCCGCCCCGAGTCCCCTGCCGCGCCTGGTCGTGGGCGACCTGGTCCTCGACGAGGCGAACCGTGAGGCGATTCGCGGCGGCACAGCGATCCCGCTCACGGCGACGGAGTTCGCGCTGCTGCGCCAGCTCATGCGGGAGCCCGGCCGGGTGCTCAGCAAGACGCTGCTGCTGGACCGGGTCTGGGCGCACTCCTTCGGCGCGGGCGACCGGGGCAATGTCGTCGAGCTGTACATCTCCTATCTGCGCAAGAAGATCGACGCGGGCCGCCCTCCGATGATCCACACCCGGCGCGGCATGGGCTACGTCCTGAAGCCGGCGTCCTGATCACGGAGCCTTCGCCCACCTCGAACCCGCGCCCTCTCCCTCTCTCACCCGTCGCCTTCTACGGCGTACGGCAAAACCCTGTACACCGTAGAACCGTCTCCTGTACGGTGTAGACCGATCACGTCGGCCTGCCCTGCGAGGAGCCCGTCATGGCGGCATCCGCCTCCGTTTCGTCACCCCTTCCCGAAACCCCCCACCCCGTCCGTCACCCCACCCGCTGGGTGATCCTGGGCGTCATATGCCTCGCGCAGCTCACCGTGCTGCTCGACAACACCGTCCTCAACGTGGCGATCCCGTCCCTCACGACGGAGATGGGCGCCGCGACCGCGGACATCCAGTGGATGCTCAACGCGTACTCCCTGGTGCAGTCCGGCCTGCTGCTCACCGCGGGCAACCTCGCCGACCGCTACGGGCGGAAGAAGATGCTGGCCACCGGCCTCGCGCTGTTCGGCCTGGGGTCGCTCGGAGCCGGACTGTCGGAGACGACGGGCCAGTTGATCGCCGCCCGCGCCGGCATGGGTGTCGGCGGCGCGCTGCTCATGACCACCACGCTCGCGGTCGTCGTCCAGGTCTTCGACGACGAGGAGCGCACCAAGGCGATCGGCATCTGGGGCGCGGTGGGGTCGCTCGGCTTCGCCTGCGGGCCGCTGATCGGCGGCACGCTCCTCAACCACTTCTGGTGGGGATCGATCTTCCTGGTCAACATCCCGGTGGCGGTGATCGGCCTGCTCGCCGTGCTCAAGCTGGTCCCCGAGTCCAAGAACCCGGCCGGTGACCGCCCGGACCTCCTCGGCGCCCTGCTCTCCACCCTCGGCATGACCGGCATCGTCTTCGCGATCATCTCCGGTCCCGAGCACGGCTGGACGTCCGGCCGGGTGCTGTTCTCCGGCGGTGCCGGCGTCCTGATCATGGCCGCGTTCGTGCTCTGGGAGCTGCGTATCCCGTACCCCATGCTCGATATGCACTTCTTCCGCAACCGCCGTTTCGTCGCGGCCGTCGTGGGCGGCGTCCTGGTGGCACTGGGTATGGGGGGATCGTTCTTCCTGCTCACCTCGCACCTGCAAATGGTGCTGCACTACGGGCCGCTGGAGACCGGGCTGCGGATGACGCCGCTGGCCCTGATGATCGTCCTCCTCAACCTGACGGGCGTCGGCGCCCGGCTGATGACGAAGTTCGGCGCCCCGCTCATGATCGCGAGCGGTATGACGCTGCTGGCCGCGGGCCTGGCCGTGATCGCCGTGACCGGTGACCACGGGTACGGCGGGATGTTCGCCGGGCTGGTCCTCATGGGCACCGGCATCGCCTTCGCCTCGCCGCCCATGGCCACGGCGATCATGTCGGCCATCCCGCCGGAGAAGGCCGGGGTCGGCGCGGGGATCAACGGCACGCTCCAGGAGTTCGGCAACGGGCTGGGCGTCGCCGTGCTCGGCGCGGTCCTCAACTCCCGCTTCACCGCGCTGCTCCCGGCCGTCGCCGCCGGGGCCGGCTCGCTGCCCGAGGCCCTGGGCGAGGTGCGGACGGCCGCCCAGCGCTCCGAGGTCCAGGACGCGTTCGCGTCCGGGGTGCAGGCGGGCCAGCTGGTCGGCGCGGCGGCGGTGCTGGCGGGCGGCGTGGTGGCGGCGCTCCTGCTGCGCAGGGCCGAACGGGCCGACGCCGCGGCGGGCGCGGGAACGGAAGCCGGCGACCCGGCGGGCGCCGGGAGCGGCGACGCGGCCGGCAGGGCCTAGCATCATGAACCGGATCAGCGACGTGGCGGAGAGGGAACGCATGGCCGGCGGCAAGGGCGCGGGGCAGCCGAGGACCAGCATCTGGCTGGCCGAGGAGAAACCCTCGCCGCGGCGCAGGGCGAGCGCGGAGCGCTCCCGGGAGCAGTCGGGTTCGCTGGACCGGGAGCGGATCGTGGCCACCGCCATGCGCCTGCTGGACGCCGAGGGGCTGGCCAAGTTCTCGATGCGGCGGCTGGCCGCCGAGCTCGGCGTGACCGCCATGTCGGTCTACTGGTACGTCGACAACAAGGACGACCTCCTCGAACTGGCCCTGGACGAGGCGAGCGGCGAGATCGCGGTCCCCGACCCGGAGGCCGCCGACGCCGACTGGCGCGAGCAGCTCCGGCACCTCGCGTACGAGTACCGCGGGATGCTCACCCGGCACCCGTGGGTCGCCCGGCTCGTCGGCCAGTACCTCAACATCGGTCCGAAGGCGATGCGGTTCGGCGACGTCACCCTCCGGGTGCTCCGGCACAGCGGTGTCGAGCCGAGCCGGATCGCGGGTTCGCTGGGCGCGCTGTTCCAGTTCGTCTACGGCTTCGCCACCGTCCAGACGCTGTACGACGAGCGCTGCCGGGCGGCCGGCATCGAACAGGACCGTTACTTCAAGGAAGTCACGGACACGCTCACCGAGCGACCGGACTTCGCGGCCCAGTACACCGAGAGCGTCGCGATGGCGCGCCGGGTGCGCGAGGGGTCGATCGAGGACATGTGGGAGCGCGACTTCGCCTTCGGGCTGGACACGGTGATCGCGGGCATCGAGGTGATGCGGGACCGGGCGCGGGGCGAGGCGCCGTAACGGGACGGACGGGCTCCGTAACGGGAGGACGCCGCGCCGGAACGGTCCGGAGGACGGCGAACGCCCCCGTCCGCGAGAGGTGAGTGACCTCTTCGCGGACGGGGGCGTTCGCCGTCTTCGAGCGGGGGCCCGCCAAGCGTGGGCCCGCCAAGCGGGGGGGGGGCGCGCGGATCGCGGTGTGTGTGGCGGGCGGTGTATATGGCGGGGGAGTGGAAAAACACTCGGCCCCGGAAGCGGTGCACAGGCCGTCCCCTGCCTTGTGTGCGCACCGCCTCCGGGGCCGTTCACCCGGGGTCATTCATGCCGTTCGGCCCCGGGCCACCGGCCGGACGTCTCCGCTCGTGGACGCCCGGCCGGAGTCTGCTGGGCCGGCCGTAACCGGCCTCCGTCGGCCTCCGTCGGCCTCCGTCGGCCTCCGTCGGCCCGGTCCCTCAGCTCGCCTTCGCGGGCTCGCTCGCCTGGGCGTCCTTCGCCGGAGCGGAGGAGTCCGCCGGCGCGCCCGGCCGGCCCTTGAGCGCCACTTCCTTGATGAACAGCGTCAGCAGGAAGGCGACCAGGGCACACGGCGCGGCGTAGGTGAAGACGTCGCCGACACCGTGCCCGTAAGCGCTCTCCATGATCGAACGCAGCGGCTCGGGCAGCTTCTTGATGTCCGGGATGCTGCCGCCGCCACCGCCCTGCTTGGCGATGGCCACGCCCTTCGGGCCGAGGGCGGTCAGGCCGTCCACGACGTAGTCCTTGACCCGGTTGGCCATGACCGCGCCCAGCGCCGAGACGCCGACCGCGCCACCGAGGGAGCGGAAGAAGGTGACGACGGAGCTGGCGGCGCCGAGGTCCTTCGGGGCGACCTGGTTCTGGGCGGCCAGCACCAGGTTCTGCATCATCATGCCCATACCGAGGCCCATGAGGGCCATGTAGCAGGCGAGCTGCCAGTACGGGGTGTCGAACCGGATGCTGCCGAGCAGGCCGATGCCGGCGGTGAGCAGGATGCCACCGGAGACCAGCCACGCCTTCCAGCGCCCGTTCTTGGTGATGATCTGACCGGAAACGGTCGAGGAGATAAACAGGCCGGCGATCATCGGGATGGTCATGACGCCGGACATGGTCGGCGTCTCGCCTCGCGCGAGCTGGAAGTACTGCGAGAGGAAGACGGTGCTGGCGAACATCGCCACACCGACGAAGAGGCTGGAGGCCGAGGCCAGGGCGATCGTCTTGTTGCGGAACAGCCGCAGTGGGATGATCGGTTCGGCGGCCTTGCTCTCCACCAGGATGAAGATCGCGCCGAGCAGGATGGAGCCGGCGACCATGACGGCGGTCTGCCAGGAGATCCAGTCGTAGTTCTTGCCGGCCAGGGTCACCCAGATCAGCAGCAGCGTGGCGGCGGCGGATATGAAGAACGCGCCGAGCCAGTCCACCTTCACCTGCCGCTTGACGACCGGGAGGTGCAGGGTGCGCTGGAGCACGATCAGGGCGATCACGGCGAACGGCACACCGACGTAGAAGCACCAGCGCCAGCCGAGCCAGCTGGTGTCGGTGATCACGCCGCCGAGCAGCGGGCCGCCGACGGTGGCGACGGCGAACGTGGCGCCGAGGTAACCGCTGTACCGGCCGCGCTCACGCGGCGAGATCATCGCGGCCATGACGATCTGGGCGAGGGCCGACAGACCGCCGACGCCGATGCCCTGGATCACCCGGCAGCCGATGAGCATGCTGGTGTTCTGCGACAGACCGGCCACCACGGAACCGGCGACGTAGACCACCAGCGCGACCTGGACCAGCAGCTTCTTGCTGAAGAGGTCGGAGAGCTTGCCCCACAGCGGCGTCGACGCGGTCATCGCCAGCAGCGCGGCCGTGACGGTCCAGGTGTAAGCGGACTGGCTGCCATGCAGATCGTGCATGATCTTCGGCAGCGCGTTGGAGACGATGGTCGACGACAGGATCGCCACGAACATGCCGAGCAGCAGCCCGGACAGCGCACGCATGATCTGGCTGTGCGTCATGTCGATGCCGGGAGCGTCGGACGGGGCGTGGTCGGTGTGGCTGTCCCGCACACCTGGCGGTGTGGTCTTGGCCATGAACTTCCTTTTCGTGATGCAGTCGGGCGGTCAGTGGGGTGCGCGGGCCGACGGGCAGGCCGCGAGGTCGTGCGCCTGGCCGGCGCCGCCGTGGGCGACGGGCCGGTGGCACTCGCCGAAGCTCTCCCGGAGCCGGGCGAGCAGACCGACGATCTGGCCGATCTCCGCGTCGCTCCAGTCGCCCAGGCAGTGCGCCAGGGCCTCGGTGTAGCGGGCGCTGACGTCGTCCAGCAGCGCCTCGCCGCTGGGCGTGAGGCGCAGCAGCCGGGAACGCTTGTCCAGCCGGTCGGGCTGCCGGTCGAGCCAGCCCCGTTCCGCGGCGTACGCCACGTGGCGGCTGGTCACCGACATGTCGACGACCAGCAGCTCCGCGAGCTTGCTCATCCGCATCTCGCCGTACCGCTTGAGCAGGGTGAGCACGAGGACCGAGGTGGGCGGACAGTCGGCGGGAAGGACCCGGGCGAGGCCGCGCTTGATGACGCCGATGGCGCTGAGCTGCTGGGCGAGCTCCTGGTACTGCTGGTGCGCGGCCAACGGATCCTCCCGTTTTAAGTTGCTTAGGGCAACCATAGAGGTTGTTGGTTGCTGAAGGCAAACTAAAACCGGTAAAGGTGGGGTCAAGTTCAACTATCAAACGATGAGTGAGGGAGGTGTCGCGGAGCGCAGCGGAAGGTGGAGGGGTGACGTCAGGGGAGGGCGTCGGCGAGCGCGGCGGGGGACCCCTGCCCCGCGCGCGGGGGCGGCGCCGTCTTCGCTAGGGTCCTGGTCCATGGCCAACCCCCATCAGCAGCGTCCCGAGGGCGACTACGACCCCGCGGGCAGCACACAGATGTTCCGCGCCTTCGTCGACGAGGGCGCTCCCGGTCCCCGCGCGGCCGCTCCGGCGAGCCACGGGCGTTCGACGTCGTCCGGGCCCCGGCCGGGTGTGATCCTCGGCGTCGTCGCGGTGCTGGCGGTCGTGGCGGCGGTGGCCTGGCTCGCGCTCGGCTGAGGCCGGGGCGGGGGTGGGGTGCCGGCTAAGCGGCTTCGCCGCTTCCGCGTTCGCCTCTGGGACGCGCATCGGTGACTCGTGCCCGTCGTGACTCGTGCCCGTCGTGACTCGTGGTCGACGCGACTGGGGCCCGTCGGTTACAGGGCTCGGTGGCGCGTGCCCGTCGGTGGCAGGTCTCCGTGACGCGTGCCCGCGCCGTTGCGTACGGGCGTGACGGGTGCCTCCCCGAGGGCGGGGTGTCCGCCGGGCGGGGTGAGGCTTCGGCCCCGCGGCCGTCCATGGGTGGGGCGGCGGGCCGGGCGTACCGGCGTCGGACGCGCCGTGTGTCAGCCGGACGGCCCGGCGGCCCCCGCCGCGACCTGCGTGTCGCGGCCCGCCGCTGCCGTACCGGGGGTCGGTCGACCGGTGGCCTGTCCTGCTGTGCCGTGGCCGTGCGCGAGCGCCGTCCGTCGGAGGGGCACGTGTGCCGTCCGCCGGCTTCCGTCCGTCGAAGTGGCCCGTCGATGCCGCCCGTCGGGCGGGGCCGTCCGGCGCTGGACGAGAGCGAGCGGCCCGGCCGCTCAGTCGGAGATGAGCCCCTCGCGGAGCTGGGAGAGCGTCCGGGTGAGCAGCCGCGAGACGTGCATCTGCGAGATGCCCACCTCCTCGCCGATCTGCGACTGCGTCATGTTGGCGAAGAAGCGGAGCATGATGATCTGGCGCTCGCGCGGGGGCAGCTTGGCCAGCAGCGGCTTCAGCGACTCCCGGTACTCGACGCCCTCCAGCGCCGTGTCCTCGTAGCCCAGCCGGTCGGCGAGCGAGCCCTCGCCGCCGTCGTCCTCCGGGGAGGGGGAGTCCAGTGAGCTGGCCGTGTAGGCGTTGCCCACCGCCAGCCCGTCGACCACGTCCTCCTCGGAGACGCCCAGGCACAGCGCCAGCTCCGGCACCGTCGGGGAGCGGTCCAGTTTCTGCGCGAGCTCGTCGCTGGCCTTGGTCAGGGCGAGCCGCAGCTCCTGAAGGCGCCGCGGCACCCGCACGGACCAGCTGGTGTCCCGGAAGAAGCGTTTGATCTCGCCGACGACCGTGGGCATCGCGAACGTCGGGAACTCCACCCCGCGTTCGCAGTCGAACCGGTCGATGGCTTTGATCAGTCCGATGGTGCCGACCTGGACGATGTCCTCCATCGGCTCGTTGCGGCTCCGGAACCGCGCCGCCGCGTAGCGCACGAGGGGGAGGTTGAGCTCGATGAGGGTGTCACGGACGTACGTACGCTCGGCGCTGTCCCGGTCCAGGGCCGCCAGCCGCAGGAACAGGGAGCGGGAGAGGGTGCGGGTGTCGATGGCTTCGCAGTCGTCGAGCACGGCGTGCGGTGCGTCGTTGGTGAGCACCTTCGCGCTGCCCAGGTCTACGGACATGCCACCCCCTTGAGGTCGCGGACGGATCACAGCATGCCCCGGCCGCGGATTCGGCCGAGGATGCAGCCCCCACCTGAATACCGGAGGCTGCGCTGTGGCAAACGCAGTTCCAGCAGAATGTCACATGTCGGCAACGCGCTGTAGCGTCAAGTCGACATATCTGCCGGGGAGTCCGGAGAGGGTGTCACCCACAAGGGTTAAGCGTCGATACGGTTTGCGGATCTCAGCCGGGCGAAGCTGCGGGAGAGCAGCCGCGACACGTGCATCTGCGACACCCCCAGCTCGGCGCTGATCTGCGATTGCGTCAGATTGCTGTAGTAGCGCAGCAGCAGGATGCGCTGCTCGCGCTCGGGCAGCTGAACGAGCAGGTGGCGCACCAGATCGCGGTGCTCGACCCCGGCCAGCGCGGGGTCCTCGTACCCGATGCGGTCCAGCAGTCCGGGCAGCCCGTCGCCCTCCTGCGCGGCCTCCAGCGAGGTGGCGTGGTACGAGCGGCCGGCCTCGATGCAGGCGAGTACCTCGTCCTCGCCGATCCTGAGGCGTTCGGCGATCTCGGCGGTGGTCGGCGACCGGCCGTGCAGCACGGTCAGGTCCTCGGTGGCGCCGTTGACCTGCACCCACAGCTCGTGCAACCGGCGCGGGACGTGGACGGTGCGGACGTTGTCGCGGAAGTAGCGCTTGATCTCGCCGACGACGGTGGGCATCGCGAACGTCGGGAACTGCACCCCGCGGTCGGGGTCGAAGCGGTCGATGGCGTTGATGAGACCGATGGTGCCGACCTGGACCACGTCTTCCATCGGCTCGTTGCGGCTGCGAAAACGCGCCGCGGCGTACCGCACGAGAGGGAGGTTGGCTTCGATCAGGGCGGCGCGCACGCGGGCGTGCTCCGGCGTACCGGGCTCCAGGGTGGCGAACTTCTTGAAGAGCACCTGCGTCAGCGCCCGGGCGTCCGCGCCCCGGCTCTCCCGCGTCGACGTACTCGGCGTCGGAGTGTCCGGCGCCGGAGTGTCCGACGTTGACGGCTCAGGTGTTGACGGCTCTTGCGAAGCGTCCCGCGGCGCCCCCCGCGGCGCCTCTCGCAGTGCTTCTCGCTGCGCTTCCCGGGGTACTCCCCGAGGCGCTTCCCTGGGTACTTCCCGGGACGTTTCCCGCAGTGTCTCCCGCGGTGCCTCCCGCGGCTGCGGGGGGTTCTCTTCTGACGCCGACGTCTCCTCTGACGCTGTACGGGCCGGCACGGTCACACCACCCCTTCGCGGTCAGCTCCAGGTCAACTCATCCGTCAAAAGCGGTCATAGCATCACAAGACATGTCCACTGTGTGCAAGCACCGCATAACGCCGTGTTGGCCGCGCGAAAAAGGCCCCCCGCCGTGGTGGCGAGGGGCCCGCGGCCGCGTCCCGGCGGGGAACGGGGCTCAGAACGGATAGTCGGCGATCACCCACGTGGCGAACTCCCGCCACAGCGCGACACCCGCCTGGTGGGCAGGGTGGTCGAGGTAGCGCCGCAGGGCGTCGGTGTCCTCGACGGCGGAATTGATCGCGTAGTCGTAGGCGATCGGGCGCTCCGACACGTTCCACCCGCACTCCCAGAAGCGGAGCTCGGGGATTTCCCCGCCCAGCTTCTCGAACGCCTGGACACCGGCGACGACGCGGGGGTCGTCGCGCTCGACGCCCTCGTTGAGCTTGAACAGGACGAGGTGACGGATCACCGGATGGCCGCCTTCCATGGGAGGGGGTTCACGAAGGTGCGGGACCTGCGGCGCCCGCGGGGAGCTCCGGCCGGCAGGGGCTCAGTTGATCAGCTCGGTCATGAACTCGCCGATGCTCTTGGCGGCGTCCGAGATCCCCTCGAAGCCTATCTGTACGAGTTCGGCCGCTCTGGCCGGGGAATGGATGATCGTGTAACCGATGAACACGGCCAGTACCCAGAACGTGATCTTCTTGGCTTGGGCCATGCCCTGCCGCCTCCCCGTCCGCCTTCTTCTCTCGTGAAGTCCCCCGTAGCGCTTGCGAGAGTCTAACCGCACACATGGACGAAGCAGGGAGGAGCCGGGAGGATCCGGGAAGGGGCGGGAAGAGCCGGGAGGAGCTGGGAGGAGCCGCCTTCGGGGCGTTCCAGGGGGCGTCCTCCGGCCCTCCCGGGCCGCCGAGGCCGCCGCATCGCATCCTCACGCCACCTTTAAGGACTTAAGCCCCGGCGAACCGGGCCCTTCGCCCGTCCGTCCTCCATGGCCGGGAGCGGAGGATGGGGGGAGTGCCCGCCGGATCTGGCAGGAATCCGTCGGGCCTGGGACATGGAACCCCTCTGCGGGGTCCGGGCCGCGCGCTTCCCCTGACTGCGGCCCGTACTCGGGGTCCGTGCCCTCATGGGGGGAAGCGGCTTGTCCCCCCGATGCCGCTTCCCCCCACCTCTTACCCCTCTTCCTTCCCCCGCCCCTTCTTCACTCCCGCGACGCGTCCGCGTTCGCCGCCTTCGGGCCGCTTCGCCGACGTCTCCCGCTCTTCGCCTCTCGTCCGTCGCGCCCTCGCTTCCCGGCTCCGAGTCCGGTCGAGCTCGCACTCGTATGCGCGCGACTCCCCCGTGGTGCCGAGGAAGTTCCCAACGCGGATGAACTCTGGGTCAGTTGAGGTGAGAAGAGGCCGACGTCGGGGCACCAGAAAGGCACACGGCCCGAGGCGCTCACCGGCTTGCCGGAGCTGCCGTCCCGGTGCGTGGGAACGGGGTCCGGTGTGCGGTACATGAGTGAGGGAGAACGGTGAGGTTCGCATGGGCGGGTACGAGCTCGCCTTCACCATGCGGGAGCGTGTGGCGGGGGGAGCGGTCACCATTGAACTGTCCGGAGAGATCGACATTCTGGCCGAGCAGGAGCTCGGCCCCCGGCTGGAGGCCCTGGCCGGCCGCCGCCACGCCGACCTCGTCATCGACCTACGGGGTGTGACCTTCCTGGACGCGAGCGGCCTCCGCCTGCTGCTCCGTGTCCGCAACCGGGTGGCCCGCGGTGGCGGGCGGCTACGGGTGGTGCGGGGCGGTCCGCGCGTGTCCAAAGTGATCCGCATCGTGCGGCTGGAGCCGGTCTTCCAGTGGTTGGACGCACCGCCCGGTCCGTCGGGTACGACGGGTCGGGCGGGACTGCCTGGGCCGGCAGGGCCGGCGGGATCGGCGGGCCGGCCGGGCCTGCCAGGCCCTCCTGTTCCGTCTGCTCCAGCCGGCCCGTCCGGACCTTCGGGCCCGACGGTCGCGTTCGGAACGCCTGGCAGGACCGATGCCGACGGAGCTTCCTCAGGGGCGGCGGGCCCGGGCGAGGGCATGGCGCCGGAGGCTTCGGGAGCTCCGGGTGTTCCGGGCGGTACGAGGGCTGCGCAGGCGTCCGGTGCGTCCGGCGTTCCCGGCGTGTCCGGTGCGTGCGGCGCGTCCGCTGTCACCGGCGGGGCGTCCGTACTGCCGGTGGGCGTGGCGGCCGGAGCCCCGGCCGTGCCCGACGAGGACGGGGTGACGTGCGGGCCGCTTGACGGAAGCGTCCCGGCGCAGCGGACGGGCATGGGGCGGGGGTGCGGCGGTGGCCGGAGGGCGCGCCACCGCTCACCCGCACCGCGCTCACCTATCGCTGCTCGTCCCCTGATCCATGCTCAACAACTACGCGGGGTCGGCCCGTTGTGCCGCACGAAGTCATTCGCGCCCTGACCTGCGCGCATCGCACGCGCCACCACCTTCTCCAGCTCGGGTGGCACCAAACCCCTTGCAGTGGTGCCACTTTGGCGCCATAGTGGCGTCATGGATCTCACCCCGTACGTCGACGCCCTCCGCCGGGAGCTCGCGGTCGCCGCGAACGCGGGCGGGGACGAAGCGCGCGCCCTCGCCGAACGGCTGACCGCGCCGCTGGAATCGGCCACCCGGCTCACCTTGCTGAACGCCCTCTCCACCGCCATGGAGGAGGTCACCCGCGATCTCGCACCGGGCTCGGTCGACGTACGCCTCCGCGGCCTGGACCCGGAATTCGTGGTGACGTCGCCGCCGGGCCAGGGCCTGCACCCGGAGGACGTGCCACCCGACGCTGCACCGGGTGGTGCCCCCGGAGGCACTTCGCCGTCGTCCCCCGCCCAACGAGACAGCGACGAGGGCGGTACCGCCCGGGTCAACCTGCGGCTTCCCGCACACCTCAAGGCGCGAGCCGAAGAGGCTGCCGGTCGCGAGGGCTTGTCGGTGAACGCCTGGCTGGTCCGGGCGGTCGCCGCCGCGCTGGAGACCGGCGAGCGCGCCGGCCGCCCGGCGGGACCGACACGCCACCGGGGCCAGACCTTCACGGGCTGGGTCCGCTAGCCCGTCGTACGGCGGGAGGGCGGCAGGGGGCGTGAACCGGAGGCATGGCGCCGGCCCGGTGCCACGATGGCGCCACGGACCACCCGCCCGCCACGGACCACCCGTCTCCCCACGCACACGACCGCTCCCTCCACCCCTTCCTCCCGCCCGTCCAACCGTCGGTCCCGCATCCCACCCAGTCATGAGGACGGCACAGCCATGCCTTATTTCGAGACGCCCGAACCGGTCACCGCCACCGTCGAGTTCGACATCGGAGTGCTCCGCGTCATCGCCGGCGACCGCGCGGACACCGTCGTCGAGGTCCTGCCGACCGACCCCACCGAGGACGTCGACGTCCGGGCGGCCGGGCAGACCCGGGTGACCTGTACGGACG
The DNA here is from genome assembly GCF_051386555.1 of Streptomyces sp. URMC 126. Lineage (NCBI taxonomy): Bacteria > Bacillati > Actinomycetota > Actinomycetes > Kitasatosporales > Streptomycetaceae > Streptomyces > Streptomyces sp. URMC 126. The sequence goes on along the minus strand of NZ_JBPQTX010000051.1, from coordinate 13,095 downwards.
GCGCCCTGCTGGTCAAGGGGCCTCGTCAGCGTGCCCTGTTCGGCCCGACCGGCTCCGTCGAGGTACGGATCGAGCTGCCGGCCGGGTCCGACGTCCGGGCCACCGCGCTCATCGGCGACCTCCTCTGCGAAGGCCGTCTCGGCGACTGCCGGCTGAAGATGTCGACCGGCCACGTCCACGTCGGCGAAACGGCGACGGCACGGCTCAGGACGAGCCACGGCGGCATCCGCCTCGACCGCGCGACCGGCGACGCCGAACTCGTCGCCGCCGGCCCGATCGACGCGGGAGCGATCGGAGGTACGGCGACGGTCAAGAACCTCAACGGCGAGACGGTGCTCGGCGAGGTCGGAGGTGACCTCCGGGTCGGTTCGTCCAACGGGGCGATCTCCGTCGGAGTGGCCCGCGGGGACGTCGACGCCAGGTCCGCGAACGGCGGCATCCGCTTGGGCGAGGTGGTCCGCGGCCGGGTCTCGCTCCAGTCCTCGGCCGGTGACCTGGAGGTCGGCATCGGCGCCTCGACGGCCGCCTGGCTCGACGTGAACACCCGCCTCGGCAGCGTCCGCAACCTGCTCACCCCGTCCGACGGCCCCGGCGCGGCCGAGAACACCGTCGAGGTCCGCGCCCGTACGGGGATCGGGGACATCGAGATCCGACGCGCGTGACGGGCGGCACCCGACCGAAACCCCGCACCTGACACGTCGTACCGCCGGCCCGGCACGCGCTCCATGGCTCCAACGTGGCTCCACCGTTCTCCACCGCTCGTGACCTTTCACCCCAGAGAAGGCAGAACGTCATGACCGCACCGATCACCCCACCCGCCCAACCCGCCCCACCCGGAACGGCGGCGATCAGCGCCACCGGCCTGTGCAAGTCCTACGGCGGTCGGCCGGTCCTGGACGGAATCGACCTGTGCATCCCCGAGGGAACGGTCTTCGCGCTGCTCGGCCCGAACGGCGCCGGCAAGACCACCACCGTCCGGATCCTCTCCACCCTCATCACCCCCGACGCGGGCGAGGCCCGGGTCGCGGGCCACGACCTGCTCCGCGAGCCCGACGCGGTACGCGCCGGCATCGGCGTCACCGGCCAGTTCTCCGCCGTGGACAACCTGCTCACCGCCCGCGAGAACATGACGCTCATGGCGGACCTGCACCACCTGGGCCGCCGCGAGGGCCGCCTGCGCACCGAGCGCCTCCTCGACCGCTTCGACCTCACCGACGCGGCCGACCGGACCGCCGCCACCTTCTCCGGCGGCATGCGGCGCAAGCTGGACCTGGCCATGACGCTCGTCGGCGCGCCGCGCGTCGTCTTCCTCGACGAACCGACGACGGGCCTCGACCCGCGCAGCCGCCGCGTCATGTGGGAGATCATCCGGGAGTCGGTGGACGAAGACGGGGTGACGGTGTTCCTCACCACGCAGTACCTGGAGGAGGCGGACCGGCTCGCCGACCGCATAGCCGTCCTGGACCGCGGCGTACTGGTCGCCGAGGGCACCGCCGAGGAACTGAAGCGGCGGGTGCCCGGCGCCCACATCAGCCTCCGGTTCCGCGACTCCGACGGACTCGCGTCCGCCGCCGGGCTGTTCGGCACCGGCACCGCCGACCACGAGGGCCTCACCCTGCGGATCCCCGGCGACGACAGCGTGCCCACCCTCCGCGCCGTCCTCGACGTCCTGGACCACGCGGCGGTCCGGGCCGAGTCGCTGAGCGTCCACACGCCCGATCTCGACGACGTCTTCCTCAGCCTCACCGGCCGTCCGGACGCCGGTTTCCGAACGGAGAGCCCCCGGTGACCAGCCCCTCCCACGCCCTCGCCGACTCCCTGACGATGCTGCGCCGCAACCTCAAGCACGCCCGGCGCTATCCGTCCCTGACCACCTCGGTCGTCATGACGCCGGTGCTGATGCTGCTCCTCTTCACCTACGTCTTCGGAGGCGCCCTCGGCGCCGGCATCGGCGGCCCGGCCTCCCGCGGGGAGTACGTCGGCTACCTGGCACCCGGCATCATCCTCATGGCCGCCACATCCGGCGCCCTGGTGGCCGCCGTCGGAGTCTGCGTCGACATGACCGAGGGCATCGTCAACCGCTTCCGGACGATGGCGATCTCACGGTCCGCCTTCCTGACCGGCCACGTCGTCGGCTGCGTCATCCAGACCATGCTGAGCGTCGTCTGCGTCGTCGCCGTCGCCCTGCTCGTCGGCTTCCGGCCGCACGCGAACCCCGTCGAGTGGCTCGCGGCCGCCGGCCTCATGACGCTGCTCACCTTCGCCCTCACCTGGCTCGCGGCCGGCATCGGCCTGGTGGCGAGGACCCCGGAGTCCGCGAGCAACATTCCGCTGCCCCTCCAGTTCCTCCCCTTCCTCGGCAGCGCGGTCGTCCCCCCGGAATCCATGCCCACGGGCCTCCGCTGGTTCGCCGAGTACCAGCCCTTCACCTCCGTCACCGAAACCCTCCGGGGCCTCCTGACCGGCACGGAGATCGGCACCAGCGGCCCCATCGCCCTCGCCTGGTGTCTCGCCCTCACCCTGGCCGGCTACCTCTGGGCCCGGAGCACCTTCCACCGGGGCGGGGACACCGCCCGACAGGGATAGCCGGGCACCCTGACGATCACCGTCTGGCGTAGTCCACGACGTACGCGACCGCGAGCGCGACACCGAGGACGCCGATCCCCAAGAGGGCGAGAACGGTGAGCACGCCGTCGCCCCGGGCGACGGCACGGACGGATCCCGCGATCCCGCCGACGGCCGCGAAGACCCCGAGGACGAGTATGCGCGACGTCAGATTCCCGGGTTCCCTGCGAGGACGTTCTCCAGGCCTACCCATCACGGTTTCACCACACTTGATCGTACGAAGACCCACCGCACACCAGGACACGGGACCGACACCCCATACGGATCCTTGACCCCCCGCCACGACCCGCCGACCGGACCGAACCGGACTTCCACGCCGGAGCACGACCGAGGGCCCGACCTGGATCAGGTCGGGCCCTCGATGCGAAGAGCGGTAGCGGTGGGATTTGAACCCACGGAGGAGTTGCCCCCTCACACGCTTTCGAGGCGTGCTCCTTAGGCCGCTCGGACACGCTACCGAGAGAGAGCTTAGCGGACGAGTGGCCGTGGTCCGAAATCGGTTCCCCGGAGGCGGGGGCGGAGCGGTGCCGGCGCGGTGGGCGGCCGGGGGCCGGCGAGGGTCAGCGGGTGCGGAAGAAGTCGGTGAGGAGGGCGGAGCACTCGTCGGCGAGGACGCCGGTGATGACCTCCGGACGGTGGTTGAGCCGCCGGTCGCGGACCACGTCCCAGAGGGAGCCGGCGGCGCCCGCCTTCTCGTCGGCGGCGCCGTAGACGACGCGGTCGAGCCGGGAGAGGACGATGGCGCCGGCGCACATGGTGCACGGCTCCAGGGTGACGACCAGGGTGCAGCCGGTCAGGCGCCACTCGCCGACGGCGCGGGCGGCCTCGCGGACGGCGAGCACCTCCGCGTGGCCGGTGGGGTCGCCGGTGGCCTCGCGCTCGTTCCGGCCGCGGCCGATGACCGTGCCGTCCGGGGCCAGGACGACGGCCCCGACCGGGACGTCGCCCGTGCCCGGGGCCAGCGCGGCCTCCTCCAGGGCGGCCCGCATCGCGGGGAGCCAGGGATCGCGGACGGGGTCGGGACCGGGCGGGCGGCCGGGGGCGGCGTCGTTCATGGGACCAGTGTGGGCGAGCCCCGCCGGCTCACGCCCCCGCGCCCCTCAGCGGACGGCCTCCAGGACGTCGGTGCAGCCGAGGGCGTCGGCGATCTCGCTGAGGGCTTCCCCGTTGAGGGCCAGCAGCCGGCGCTCGCTCACGCCGACGTCCTCCAGCAGCCGGGTGTCGCCGAGCGGGCCGCTCGGCACCGTCCCGGCGGCGGCGTCCGGGGTGTCGGCCTCGTCCTCGGCGGGCTCCGGCTCGCCGTCCTCCGTGCCGTCGAGGTCGAGGGTGTCGAGGTCGTCGGCCCCGTCCTCGTCCCGTCCGAGGAGCTCGTCGATGAGCATGGAGCCGTAGGAACTCCGCTTGGCGAGCGGGGCGTCCGAGAGGAAGATCCGCGGGTCGTCCTCGCCGTCCACCCGGACGATGCCGAACCAGGCGTCCTCCTGCTCGATGAACACCAGGACCGTGTCGTCGTCGAGCGAGGCGTCACGGGCCAGGTCGACGAGGTCGGACAGGGTTTCCACGTTGTCGAGGTCTGTGTCGCTCGCTTCCCACCCGTCGTCGGAGCGCGCGAGCAATGCGGCGAAGTACACCGTGACTCTCCCACTGGTCATAGGCGGTGCCGGGCCGGACGGGGACAGCACCCCGCCCACTCGGAATCGTGGCAGAAACCCGGCCGTTGCGAGAGGTCTTCCGCGCTGCGTCGTGCAGTAGTCCGAGAGATTCGGGCGACGTTCCGCCGGGGCGCGGCCGCTTGGCGGCACCCCGGACCGCCATCCGGGGCGCGTTCGAGGCGCGTCCCGGGGCACCTTCGGGGTTTTCCCGGAAGGCGACCCGTGCGCCGTCCCGGAGAAACCCCGGAACCGGATGCCGCGGCGACAGCGGGTGCCTACGGATGCCGACGAGTGCCGACGTGACGGCCGTCACCACGTCGCGTCGGCTGTCCGCCGTCCGGAGCCGTCGCTCACCATCTGAACGTTCGCATACGCATCTGCTGGCGCATCCTGGCCGCCCGGGCGCGGCGCGGCTGCACCCGGTCGCGGAGCTCCCGGGCCTCGTTCAGCTCACGGAGGAACTGCGCCCGGCGGCGCCGTCGCTCCGCGTCGTCGTCCACGGGGGCGTCCGGGGCTGCCGGACGTTCCCGGATCCGTTCGGCGGGCCGGTCAGCGGCTTGCGCGCCGATCCGTCCGCCACTCCGTTCACCTGCTCGTTCGCCGGTCTGTTCGCCGGTCTGTTCAGCGGTCCCTTCGCCTGTGCTCCTGCCGGTTCGCCGGCCGGCCCGTTCGGCCGGCCGCTCGCGGGGGCGCTCTCGGGGCCGCTCCCTGGGCCGTTTCCCTGGAACGGCCTGTTCCGCCGGATTTTCCGGGGCTTTCCGGGCCCCGGATTCGCGTTCGTCACGGTCGGCCATGCGCAGCACCACCTCGTGCCGAGGGTCTCGCCCGGCGCGGCAGGCCGGGCGTACGTGCCCACTTTCCCCCTTAGTGGTGGAGTGATGCCACCGTGGGGCCGGGAGCCGGTGTCCGAAAGCTCGGATAATGTCGATGTCATGCGGATCCACGTCGTCGACCACCCGCTGGTGGCGCACAAACTCACCACGCTGCGCGACAAGCGCACCGACTCCCCCACGTTCCGGCGGCTCGCCGACGAGCTGGTCACCCTGCTCGCCTACGAGGCGACGCGGGACGTGCGGACCGAACAGGTCGACATCGAGTCGCCGGTCACCGCGACCACCGGCGTCAAGCTGTCCCACCCGCGCCCGCTGGTGGTGCCGATCCTCCGGGCCGGCCTGGGCATGCTCGACGGCATGGTCCGGCTGCTGCCCACGGCCGAGGTCGGCTTCCTGGGCATGATCCGCAACGAGGAGACTCTCAAGGCGGAGACGTACGCGACGCGCATGCCGGACGACCTCTCCGGCCGCCAGGTATACGTCCTCGACCCCATGCTGGCCACCGGCGGCACGCTGGTCGCGGCGATCCGCGAGCTGATCGCGCGCGGCGCGGACGACGTCACCGCCATCTGCCTGCTCGCCGCCCCCGAGGGCGTCGAGGTCATGGAGCGGGAGCTCGCGGGCACCCCGGTGACCGTCGTCACCGCCTCGGTGGACGAGCGCCTCAACGAGGACGGCTACATCGTGCCGGGCCTGGGCGACGCGGGCGACCGCATGTACGGGACGGCCGGCTGAGCCGCCGCCGGCACCCCGGGCGCCGGGGGAGCCGCTAAACGGCGGCTGCCGGTGACCCTCCGGTGAGCCGCCGGTGAGCCGTCAGTGACGTGCTGCCGACGTACCGGCGGGCTCCGGGAACCACCGGCCCAGCGGGTCCGACCGGTCCAGTCGGTCTGATCGGTCTGATCGGTCCGATCGGTCCACCTGGCCCCCCTGGTCCCCGCGGTCCGACCGGTCCCCTCCTCGTCTCAGCACTTCGTCGCGCTCTTCGACGGCGCGGGGGACGACGGGGCCGGCCGGGGCGCGGCCGGTGCCCGGCTCGCGTCAGGCACGGGCCGCAGCTCCTTGAAGCCGGTGCCGATGATCAGATCGATGTCCGCCCCCTTGCGGACGTCGCTCTTCACCGCCGCTTCGCCGATCTGCTCCTCCAGGACGCGCATCGCCCCGTCGGCGTCGTCGGGCGAACCGAGCAGCAGCGCCGTGCCCTCGACGTTCTTGTCGTAGGGCGCGGGGGCGTTGCCCACCTTGCCGATGCGGAAGCCGCGCGCCTTCAGTTCGTCCGCGGTCGTCTTGGCCAGGCCGCTGCGCGGGGTGGCGTTGTAGACGTTGACGGTGATGTCGGCCGGCCGGGGCAGTGCCTCGCGGGGCGCGGAGTGCCCGGGGGCCCGGGCGTCCGTCTTGTCGCCGTGCCCGTCCCGGCCGCAGTCCGCGCTCTTCCGCGCCGCCTGTGGGGAGCCGCCCCCGCCGCCCGAGAAGACGTCCACGAGCTGGAGCGTTCCCCAGCCGCCCAGCCCCAGGACGGCGACCGCGGCGACCGCGGCGAGCACGACCCTCCGCGGATTCCTCGGGCGGCGCATATGCGGGAACCGACGGCCCGTGACGCGGTACTTGCCGCCCATGCCAGGAGGGGTGAGCATGCTCATGGGCGCAGCGTAGTGCGGGCGGGAGCCGGTGCCTACTAGATGATCAACGGTTGCGCCGACCCCAACCCAAAAGGGCCAATAACGGCCGGAAACGGCCGAGAACGAAGGGGCGGGAGGGGTGACAGACCCCTGCCGGAGCGGTGCCGGGCCGGCGCGGGGCCGGTATCCGGGGGCGTCAGTCCAGCTCGAGCACGCGGGCGTGCAGCACTTGGCGCTGCTGGAGCGCGGCGCGCACGGCGCGGTGCAGGCCGTCCTCCAGGTAGAGGTCTCCCTGCCACTTCACGACGTGGGCGAAGAGGTCGCCGTAGAAGGTCGAGTCCTCCGCGAGCAGCGTTTCCAGGTCGAGCTGCTGCTTGGTGGTCACCAGCTGGTCAAGGCGTACCGGGCGCGGGGCGACGTCCGCCCACTGGCGGGTGCTTTCCCGGCCGTGGTCGGGGTACGGCCGACCGTTTCCGATGCGCTTGAAGATCACACGGAAAGCCTACCGGGCCGGTGGTGTCGAGCGCAGCCATGGCACGGGAGTGGGAAGGCGACAATCGGCCGCATACCGGAAGCCGCGGTCCGCTCAGCGCTCCGGCGGCGTCGTCTTTCCTCTCCCCTTCTCTCGCTCCATCCCCTGCTTCCCCCGCTCCCTCTCCTGTTTCGCCTTCTGTTTGGCCGCCTGCTTGAAGGCGCGCACCTCGCGCAGCGAGTCGGGGCCGGTGATGTCCGCCACCGAACGGTGACTCCTCTCCTCCCCGTACGGGCCCGCGGCCTCCCGCCAGCCGTCGGGGCGCACACCGAGCCGCTTGCCCAGCAGGGCTAGGAAGATCTGTGCCTTCTGCCGGCCGAAACCCGGCAGGTCGGTGAGGCGCCGCAGCAGTTCCGTGCCGGTGGTCGCGTCCCGCCAGACGGCGGCCGCGTCACCGTCGTACCGCTCGACGAGGTGGCGGCAGAGCCGCTGGATCCGCTCGGCCATGGCGGCCGGGTAGCGGTGGACGGCCGGTTTGGCGGCGCAGAGCTCCACGAACGCCTCGGGGTCGTACGCGGCGATCTCATGCGCGTCGAGGTCGTCGCGGCCCAGGCGCCGGGCGAGGGTGTACGGGCCGGTGAAGGCCCACTCCATCGGGATCTGCTGGTCGAGCAGCATCCCGATCAGGGCGGCGAGCGGGCTGCGGGAGAGCAGCGCGTCGGCGTCCTCCTGCTGGGCGAGCCGGAGGGTGTGCTCCATGGGACCGATGATCCCCCGGGGGCGGATGCTCCGCATGTGGGAGTGGGGGCGGAGTCCGCCGCTCACTCCATGGAGACGAGCAGCCGCTCCACGGCCTTGGCGTCCGCCCGCAGGCCCTCCCGGATCTCCCGGGCGAAGGGGTCGGGGAAGATCTCTTCGTCGCCGGCCTCGATGCCGTCGGTGATGGCCCGGGCCGCGTCGGCGGCCGACGCCACGGGGATGCCGTCGACGTCGCGCAGGTGGCCGGTGGCGTAGCGCAGCATGTCCGTCTCGACGGGGCCGGGGAAGACGCCGTGCACGGTGATCCCGCGCGGGGCCAGGTCCCTCCGGACGGCCTGGGTCAGCAGGGCGAGCGCGGCCTTGGACGCGGGGTAGGGGCCCATCGCGGGGGTGCCGCCGAAGGCGCCGATGCTGATGAGGTTGGCGACGGCACCGCCGCCGTTGCGTTCCACGACGGGGGCGAAGGCGCGCAGGACGCGGAGAGTGCCCAGCCAGTTCGTCCGCATGACCGCCTCGACGTCGGCCAGGTCCATGTCGAGCAGGTGGCCCATGGCGTGCCGCCCGGCGTTGTTGACCAGGAGCGTCACGTCGGACGCGGCCTCCGCGGCGGCCGTGACGGCGGCCGGGTCGGTGATGTCGAGGGCGAGCGGGACGATCCGGTCCGGGGCCTCGGCGACCAGCGGTTCCAGGGTGCGGGGGTCGCGCGCGGCGGCGTGGACGCGCGGGGCGCCGCGGGACAGGAACTCGGTGACCAGGGCGCGTCCGATGCCCCGGTTGGCGCCCGTCACCAAGGCGACGGCCTCGTTGATCCGCACGGCGGCTCCCTTCTCGTCGGCTGAAGCAGTCGTTACCCAGGTGGGGGTGGGGTCCACACCCGGGGGCCGCGCCCGCGGGCGGTTGCGAGGGGGGTGGTCTGGGGCGCGCCGAGACTCGCTAGAGCGATCGTTCTAATGCTGCTACTGTGATCCGCGTCTGAATAGAACGTTCGTTACAGGCGGTCGTTCCTTGAGCGATCTCCATGGGGGGTAGCACGTGGAAACCAAGCGCATCACCGTGAACGGCGTCGAGCTCGCCTACGTCGAGCAGGGCGAGGGCCCGCTCGCATTGCTCCTGCACGGGTTCCCGGAGACGCCCGGGATGTTCCGGCACCTGATGCCGGTGCTCGCGGAGGCCGGCTACCGGGCCGTCGCGCCGTACATGCGGGGCTTCGCGCCCAGTCAGGTGCCGCCGGACGGCAGCATGCTGATGAAGGACCTGATCGCGGACGCCAACGCGCTGCACGAGGTCCTCGGTGGCGACGGCGACGCGGTGATCGTCGGACACGACTGGGGCGGTTTCGCCACCTGGGGCGCCGCCGCGTACGCGCCCGAGCGCTGGTCACGGGTGGTCGTGGCGGACGTTCCGCCGGTGCGGTTCTACGAGCGCAGGGCGGCGGTCCCGGAGCAGATCCACAAGAACAGCCACTTCTACTTCTTCCAGATGGGCGTGGCGGACCGGCTCGTCCCCGTGAACGACTTCGCCTACCTCGACTGGCTGTGGGAGCACTGGAGCGGCGACGTCCCGGGCTTCGACTCCACCGAGGACCGGCTGGCCGGCAAGGACGCGCTGCGCGACCCCGCCAACCTCCGGATGGGACTGGGCCTTTACCGGCAGAACTTCCCGTCGGACACCTTCGGCACCGACGGCTGGGAGATGGGGCGACTGCTCGCGGAGCTGCCGTCGCAGCCGACCCTCTACCTACACGGCAGCGAGGACCCGGTCGTGAACGAGGAGATCCTGGTGGACATCGTCGCCGCCCTTCCCGAGGGGTCGGACGGGGCTCTGCTCCATGGGGTCGGCCACTTCCCGATGGTGGAGGCACCGGAGGAGGTCAACAAGCGGATCCTGGCGTTTCTTTCGGAGTCGTCTCCTTCCGACGGGCGGTGACGGAGAGAGGGACGGGGGACGGAGGGGGGCGGCGCCGCTTCCCTCGCCACAGCGGTCCGTCCTCTGGGCGGGGGAGGAGGACGGACCGCTGTGGTGGGTGTGGTGTGACGTAGGGGGGCGCTCAGGGGCCTGTGTCAGGGGCTGGGTGGTGGTCGCGGGCGCCCCTGTCAGGGCCCTGTGAGGGGCGCCAGGCCGGCCGGGAGCGCCCCTGAGTGCACGACCCCGAGCCGCTGGGTGGCCCGTGTCAGGGCCACGTACAGGTCGCTGGTCCCGAGTCCGTCGGGTTCCGCGAGGATCACCGTGTCGAACTCCAGGCCCTTGGCCTGCCGAGGGTCGAGCAGCACCACCGGCCGGGTCAGGTCGGGGGCGGGCCCGGAGGAGGCGTCCGGGAGGGCGGCGAGCAAGGCGGGGTGCAGGGCGCGTGGCGCGATGACGGCGGTCCGGCCGCCGCCCTGGCCGTCCCCCTGGGCGTCGGCCTGCTCGGCGACGGCCTCGTCCACCGCGTCGGCGACCGCGCCCGGCACGTCGTCCGTCCGCAGCGCCCAGGGGCGCACCCCCGTGGAGCGGACCGAGCGCGGCGGCCGGAACTCCGGGGCGCCGGAGGCGCGGACCACCTCCGCCGCCACCTCCATGATCTCGGCGGGCGTACGGTAGTTGACGGCCAGCCGGACGTGCTCCCAGCGGTCGCCGACGTACGGCGCGAGGGCCGCCTCCCACGATCCGCAGCCGCCCGGTTCGGCGGTCTGGGCCGGGTCGCCGACGAGGGTCATGGACCGGGTCGGGCAGCGGCGCATCAGCAGCCGCCACGCCATCGGGGACAGCTCCTGCGCCTCGTCCACGATGATGTGGCCGAACGCCCAGGTGCGGTCGGCCGCGGCGCGTTCGGCGGCGCTGCGGTGGTCGGCCTCCTCCTGGCGTTCCGCGAGCCGTTCGGCGTCCACGACGTCGTGGGCGGCCAGCACTTCGGAGTCCTCGTCGTCCAGGTCCTCGAACTCCTGGGTGCGGGAGCCGTACGACATGTCGAGCACGCCCTGGGCATAGGCGATTCGTTCCTGCCGGGCGGCCTCGGCCGCGGCGCGGGCGGCCGAGTCGTCCTCGCCGAGCAACTCGGCGGCCTCGTCCAGCAGCGGTACGTCGGCCGGCGTCCACGGTCCGGTGCTCCGGCGAATGGCGTCGGCGTCCGCCGGGGGCAGGTGGCAGGGGTCGGCGAGGAAGTCCGCCACCAGCCGGTGCGGGGTGAGCGACGGCCACAACTCCTCGATGGCCGCGTGCACTTCGGGAGAAGCCGCCACCGCCTTGCCGAGCTGGGCGGCGTCGTCCGGTCCGAGGAGGTTCGGGCCCCCGTAGGGGTCGGCCCCGATACGGTCGACGAGCTGGGCGGTGAGGGCGTCGATCACGGCGAACGCGAAGGTGGGGCGCGCGAGGTTGTGCGGCAGCCGTGTGGCCCGCGCCCGGTCGCGGGCCGTCCGGGCGATGGCCTCGTCCAGTACGAGGTCACCGTCGTCGTGCGGGATCACCAGTTCCGAGTCGGGCAGCGTCTGCCGGTCCCGTACGTAAGCGGCCAGGGCGTCCGCCATCGTCGCGGCGCCCTTGACCTCGGCGGCTCGCGGGGTGTCGGTGCCGGTGGCGGTCACGCCGGGGAACAGTTCGCCGGGCGTCGCGAGCAGTACGCCGGTCTCGCCGAGGGACGGCAGCACCTCGCCGATGTACCCGAGGAACGCCGGGTTGGGGCCGACGATCAGCACGGCGCGGCGGGCCAGTTGCTCTCGGTGGGCGTACAGCAGGTACGCGGCGCGGTGCAGCGCCACGACCGTCTTCCCGGTGCCCGGCCCGCCTTCCACCACCATGACGCCGCGGTGCGGGGCGCGGATGATGCGGTCCTGCTCCGCCTGGATGGTCTGCACGATGTCGTGCATCCGCCCGGTGCGGGCGGCGTCCAGCGCGGCGAGGAGAACGGCGTCGGCGTCGCTGCCCTCCAGACCCGTGCGCTCGGGGTCGGCGAGGTCGAGGATCTCGTCGTGAAGGGCCGTGACCCGGCGGCCCTCGGTGCTGATGTGACGCCTGCGCCGCAGGCCCATGGGCGTGTGGCCCGTGGCGAGATAGAACGGCCGGGCCACGTCGGCACGCCAGTCGACGACGAGGGGCGTCCGGTCGGCGTCGTCCCGGCGGATGCCGATGCGGCCGATGTGGTGGTCGCGACCGTCGCGGAACGCCAGCCGTCCGAAGCAGAGCCCGTTCTCTCCGGCATTGAACGCGGCCAGCAGCCCCGACCGCTCGGCCACCAGCACATCGCGCTCCAGCCGGGCCTGGAAGGTGCCGCCGGCCGAGGCGAGGGCGGCGTTCATCCCGGCTTCGGCCTCGTCGCGGAGTTCCGCGAGGCGTGTGTGAAGGTTGTCGATGAATTCCTGTTCGTTACGCAATTCCTGGGCCGACGCGTTTGACACTGTGACTCCCGCCCCGATATCATGGCCTTACAAAGCTTCCCTATACCTCGTTTTCTGTGCGGCATAGAAACAATCAATATACGCGAGGAAATGCCCCGGCTGTCAATAGGCCGGGGCATTTTGTTGTTTCGGGGCCGTCCTATTTGATCGCATCCGGCGGGCATACGGCATGCCGCATGTGGAGGGCGTCGGGCGCCGGGCGTCGGGTGGGGGCTTCGCGGGAGTGAGGGCGAGGATTCATGCCCGGCGCCCGGCTTCGGTGGCGGGGTCGGTCCCCTTTCCCCGGGGGGTTGGGCTGGGTCCTCGTCCGAGCCCAGGTCGGTGTTCGCGTCTTCGGTGTCGGCTCAGCACGATTCAGGCCGCTTCAGACGCAGTGCGGGAACAAGCCGGGGCGGGTGTGCGAGGGCCTGACGGGATGAGCCTTTCTGTTCTCCGTTGTCGCGACGGCGGCGTCGTTACCGACACCCCGAGGGCCGGTGCGTCCGCCACCTACCCGCGTCAGCGGTTGCGTCGGCTGCCGGAGCGGGGGCGCAGCAGGGCGGCGGTCAGAACCGCCGGGGTGGTGAGCAGGAGGGTGAGGGTGATCACGGAGGTGTGTGGGGTGAGGGGGTTGCCCTGCATCGTCACCGCTTTCCGGTAGATGTGGTGCGGCGGGACGGGGGTGTGGACCGGCGGAATCGGCGCCGGGGGGTGGCTCTCCGCCGGAGGCGGCGAGGCGGGGGACGAGGGTGTGGGCAGCGAGGGTGGTGCTGCCGGTGCTGGGCG
>NZ_JBPQTX010000050.1:0-29992 GCF_051386555.1 Streptomyces sp. URMC 126 | reverse complement strand
GCCCTCACCACCGGCCCGGGCCCCACCGCCCTCACCGCCCTCACCGCCCGGCGGTCGGACCGCGTCGACCACGCCACCGCCCCCGCCGACCCGGGCGCCGAGGCCCTCCTGCTCCGCCCGGACGGTCACATCTGCTGGGCGGGCACACCGGCCGGGGACGGCCTGGAAGCGGCCCTGGACCGCTGGTTCGGCCCCGCCGCCTGACCGGGCCACGATCAGTCTTCGGCGCGCCGCAGCACCGTGGACGGGCAGTTGTCCGGGTCCGTGTCCTTGAACAGCACCCGCTCCTCCCCGTCCCGGCCGACGACAAGCGTGTCGAGCGGTCGGCGGTGCGGCGGCGGGTCGGAGTAGGACAGCCGCACCCGCACCTGCGCCACCCCGGGGAGCTCTGACAGGCTCCAGGTACCGGTCGCGCGGAACGTCTTCTCCTTCCGGTAGGACGGCGAGTCTTCGTACGGCCACCGGGCGACGGAGAACGTCCCCCGGTCCGCTCCGGGGTCGTACCGCAAATGGACGGTCATCCCGTCCGGACCCTCGTACTCTCCCGCCACGTCCGCCTCCGAAGCCCTGGCGACCGCTTCCGGACACCCCTGTCCGCCCCAGCTCAGCCAGGCGAACCCGAGAAGCCCACCGAACAACAGCACGACCAGCGCGAGTCCGGTGGTCAGGAACCGCGGCACGGATCCGAAGAGGAAGCGGAGACAGCGGCGGAGGCCACCCTTCTCACTTGCCATGAGCCGGGATCTTCTCCGTCCAGATCACACGCTGACTCAGGTTCCTGCCCGGACCCCCTTCATGGTCGACCTCTTCCGTCCACTTCCAGTAACCCATGTAGTGCAAGAACGAGGAGGTGCTCGTCGTGTTGTCGATCGTGTACTGCACGATCGGCGATCCGTCGTGGTCGGTTCCCTTGATCTCGTAGTGGAGCTGGTACGACCCCATGAACGCCTCGCCCAGCCTGGCGTCATCCCCGGTGACGATCGCGGGCAGGTCCTCCGTCAGCAGCTTCTTCACGGCGCTTCCCTGACCCCCCTTGGCAATGGAAAAGGGAATGGCCCCCGAGCCCTTTCCGTTCTTCCAGCCCTTTGCGATCTCCTTCCGCACGCTGTCCATCCGCTCGCTTCCACGGATGAGCTCCGTCAGCTTGTCACCGGTCGTGTACGTGCGTTCCGACGCTCCGCCGTTCGTCAGCCAGTCCCAACCGATGTCGTAAGGGCTCTCGTTGTTCCGCGAAGGATGCGGATCCTCGCCCGAGAGGGCCAGATTCAGTTGGTTGTACCGGTCGACACCCAAGGTGGCGGTGTGGTTGATGTCCGTCAGCCCCGGCTTGGTGTTGAACCAGGTCTCGACACCCACGTCCGCCATCAGACTCATCGAGAGGTTCTCGTCCGCCAGGATCGCCCTACGCGTGATGTCGATGATCTCGTCTTGGGCGTGATCGAGGTTCTGTTGGGTGTCCGCCTTGACGGTTCCGGTGAAGGTCACCCGCCCCGTGTCGTCGACCGAGAAGCCCTTCTCCTTGGCCCGGTTCACGGCGTCCTTCAATTCCTTCCGGACTGCCCTGAGTTCACCCGCCCCGTCTCGGGCTTGGGGGGTGTCGGCAGGCCGGGGATCGGGGTGGGGGAAACGAACGGTGACGGCTCCTTCCCCAGCGGGCCTTCAGGCTCGTACTGGTTCGGGAGAAAACGGTTCAACGCGCTCCCCGGAGCAGGAGCGAATCCCTCGTCCTCCGGCCCCGCCGGCAGGATCGGCGGCTTCGGCAGTCCACTCTGCCCCGGATCATCCTTCGTCCCCATACTCTCCCCCTTCGCTCCGCTTTCATCGAACGTCCGCCGAGACTACATCGCACTCCAGTTCGCCGAAGAGCGACACCGAGCAAGTCGGCCACCGCAACGACAGAACGCCATCGAGGCCGGTGGAGCGGGTTAACATCCCCCTGCGATCGAACTTGCGTTCGCATCCCGAGGGGGGAAGGAACCCGATGAAGAACACGTCCCGCGCCACCCGCCGGATCGTCGGAACCGGTGCCGCCGTGCTGCTGCTCGGTGCCGGTGCGCTGGCCGGTGCGTTCGCCAAGGGCAGCAAGGTGAAGGCCTCGCTGCACTACTTCGACCCGAACGCCGGCTTCAGCGGCTTCCGCACCGAGCGGACCGTGACCCTGTAGGCACCCGCGGAACGGGCACACACCCGCGCGCGGCGGGAACGGCAACGGCCCGCCCCCGGACATACCGGGGCGGGCCGTTCACGTCGGCGGAGGCCGGACTCCGATGGAGGCCGTACTCGGACGAGGACCGTACTCAGACGTTGAAGCCGAGCGCGCGGAGCTGCTCCCGGCCCTCGTCCGTGATCTTGTCCGGGCCCCACGGCGGCATCCAGACCCAGTTGATCCGGAGCTCGTTGACGATGCCCTCGGTCGCGGACTTCGCCTGGTCCTCGATGACGTCGGTCAGCGGGCAGGCCGCGGACGTCAGCGTCATGTCGAGGGTGGCGATGTTGGCGTCGTCGACGTGGATGCCGTAGATCAGGCCGAGGTTGACGACGTCGATGCCCAGCTCGGGGTCGACCACGTCGTACAGGGCCTCGCGGACCTCTTCCTCGGTGGCCGGCTTGGTGGTCACTTCGTCGCTCATGCCGTCTTCCTCGCAGTGCTCTCGGTGCTCGCGGTGTTCTCGCCCAGCGCCTGGGCGGTCGCGTCCTTCCACGCCATCCAGCTCAGGAGAGCGCATTTCACCCGCGCGGGGTACTTGGAGACGCCGGCGAACGCCACCGCGTCCTCCAGCACCTCCTCCATCGCGTCGTCCGGCTCGACCTTGCCCTTGGACTGCATCAGCTCCAGGAAGGTCTCCTGGATCCGCCGGGCGTCGGCGAGCTCCTTGCCGACCAGCAGCTCGTTGAGGACCGAGGCGCTGGCCTGGCTGATCGAGCAGCCCTGGCCCTCGTACGAGACGTCCTCGATCGTCTCACCGGAGAGCCGGACCCGCAGGGTGATCTCGTCACCGCACGTCGGGTTGACGTGGTGCACCTCGGCGTCGCCGGCCCGCAAGCCCCTGCCGTGCGGGTGCTTGTAGTGGTCCAGGATGACGTCCTGGTACATCGAATCAAGCTTCACAGTCCGCTGCCCATCAGCCGAAGAAGTTCCGGACGTGCTCCAGACCCTCGACCAGGGCGTCGACCTCGCCGGGGGTGGAGTACAGGTAGAACGACGCCCGCGTGGTCGCCGGAATTCCGTACCGCAGGCAGACGGGCCGTGCGCAGTGGTGGCCGACCCGGACGGCGATGCCCTGCTCGTCGAGGACCTGGCCCACGTCGTGCGGGTGGATGTCGCCGAGCGTGAAGGAGATCGCCGCGCCGCGGTCCTCGGCCGTGGTGGGGCCGATCAGCCGGAGGCCGGGGACCTCCTGGAGCCGCTGGATCGCGTACTGGGTGATCGCGTGCTCATGCCGCGCGATCTTGTCCATGCCGATCGACGACAGGTAGTCCACGGCCGCGCCGAGGCCGATGGCCTGGGCGATCGGGGGCGTACCGGCCTCGAACTTGTGGGGTGCCGGGGCGTAGGTGGACGAGTGCATCGAGACGGTCTCGATCATCTCGCCGCCGCCGAGGAACGGCGGCAGGTCCTCCAGGAGCTCCTGTCGTCCCCACAGCACGCCGATGCCGTCCGGGCCGCACATCTTGTGGCCGGTGAAGGCCACGAAGTCGGCCTGGAGCGCCTGGACGTCCAGCGGCATGTGCGGCGCGGCCTGCGAGGCGTCGACGACGACCAGCGCGCCGACCTCCTGGGCGCGCCGGACGATCGCCTCGACCGGGTTGACCGTGCCCAGGATGTTGGAGACCAGCACGAACGAGACGACCTTGGTCTTCTCGGTGATGACCTGCTCGATGTCCGACAGGTCGAGCCGGCCGTCGTCGGTCAGCCCGAACCACTTCAGCTTCGCGCCGGTGCGCTGCGCGAGCAGCTGCCACGGGACGATGTTGGAGTGGTGCTCCATCTCCGTGATGACGATCTCGGTGTCGTGGTCCACCCGGTAGGGCTCGTCGGCCCAGCCGAGCATGTTCGCCACCAGGTTGAGCGACTCCGAGGCGTTCTTGGTGAATATGACCTCGTCGCGGCTGGGAGCGTTGACGAACGCGGCGATCTTGTCACGCGCGCCCTCGTAGAGCGCGGTGGCCTCCTCGGCGAGGACGTGGACGCCGCGGTGCACATTGGCGTTGTGCTGCTCGTAGTACTCGTTGATGACGTCGAGCACCTGGCGCGGCTTCTGGGACGTCGCCGCGTTGTCCAGGTAGACGAGCTTCTTGCCGTCGTGCAGGACGCGGTCGAGGATGGGGAAGTCCTTGCGGATCGCCTCGGTGTCGAGGAGCCCCGGAATCTGTGTCACGCGGTGACGCCTCCCGTCGTGTACGCCTCGTAGCCCTCTTCCTCCAGCTTGTCGGCGAGCTCGGCGCCGCCGGACTCGGCGATGCGGCCGTTCGCGAACACGTGCACGAAGTCGGGCTTGATGTAGCGCAGGATGCGGGTGTAGTGCGTGATCAGCAGGGTGCCCACCTCACCGGTCTCACGGACCCGGTTGACGCCCTCGGAGACGATGCGCAGGGCGTCGACGTCCAGGCCCGAGTCGGTCTCGTCCAGAATCGCGATCTTCGGCTTGAGGAGCTCCAGCTGGAGGATCTCGTGCCGCTTCTTCTCACCGCCGGAGAAGCCCTCGTTGACGTTGCGCTCGGCGAAGGAGGGGTCCATGTGCAGGCGCGCCATGGACTCCTTGACCTCCTTGACCCAGGTGCGCAGCTTGGGGGCCTCGCCGCGGATCGCGGTGGCGGAGGTGCGGAGGAAGTTGGACACCGAGACGCCGGGCACCTCGACCGGGTACTGCATGGCGAGGAAGACGCCGGCGCGGGCGCGCTCGTCGACGGACATCTCCAGGACGTCCTCGCCGTCGAGGGTGACGGTGCCGCCGGTGATCGTGTACTTGGGGTGACCGGCCAGCGAGTAGGCCAGGGTGGACTTGCCGGAGCCGTTCGGGCCCATGATGGCGTGGGTCTCGCCCTGCTTCACGGTCAGGTCGACGCCACGCAGGATCTCCCGGGGGCCGCCTTCGGCGTCGACGGAGACGTGCAGGTCGTGAATCTCAAGCGTTGCCATGGGGAACTCAGGACTCCTGGGTGACGGAAACGAGCACAGACGCGTCTGGGCCGTCTCCTTCGATCTTGACGGGGTAAACGGGGACCGGTCGGGTGGCCGGGAGACCCGAGGGCTTTCCGGTGCGCAGGTCGAAGGTGGAGCCGTGCAGCCAGCATTCGATGGCGCAGTCCTCCACCTCGCCCTCGGAGAGCGAGACGTTGGCGTGCGAGCAGATGTCGTGGATGGCGAAGACCTCGCCCTCGGTGCGGACGATCGACACGGGGGTGCCGTCGACCTCCACCCGCTTGGGCGTGTCGTCCTCCAGCTCGCCGAGAGCGGCCACGCGTACGTAGGTCATGCGACGGACGCCTCCAGCTCGGCCTCGATCTTGGAGATGAGGCGCTCCTGAAGCTCGGGGACGCCGATCTGCTGGACGAGCTCGGCGAAGAAGCCGCGGACGACCAGCCGGCGGGCCTCGTCGGCGGGGATGCCACGGGCCATCAGGTAGAACAGCTGCTCGTCGTCGAAGCGGCCGGTCGCCGAGGCGTGGCCGGCGCCGACGATCTCACCGGTCTCGATCTCCAGGTTGGGGACCGAGTCGACGCGGGCGCCGTCGGTGAGGACGAGGTTGCGGTTGAGCTCGTAGGTGTCGGTGCCCTCGGCCGCGGCGCGGATGAGGACGTCGCCGATCCAGACGGCGTGCGCGTCCTTGCCCTGGAGGGCGCCCTTGAAGACCACGTTGCTGCGGCAGTGCGGCGTGTCGTGGTCGACGAAGAGGCGGTGCTCCTGGTGCTGGCCGTTGTCGGTGAAGTACAGGCCGTAGAGCTCGGCCTCGCCGCCGGGGGCGCCGTAGACGACGCGCGGGTGCAGCCGGACCAGGTCGCCGCCGAAGGTGACGATCACGGACTTGAAGCGGGCGTCGCGGCCGACGAGCGCGGTGTGCTGCGCGGCGTGGACGGCC
The DNA here is from genome assembly GCF_051386555.1 of Streptomyces sp. URMC 126. Taxonomy (NCBI): domain Bacteria; kingdom Bacillati; phylum Actinomycetota; class Actinomycetes; order Kitasatosporales; family Streptomycetaceae; genus Streptomyces; species Streptomyces sp. URMC 126. The sequence goes on along the minus strand of NZ_JBPQTX010000050.1, from coordinate 23,912 downwards.
GTGTCGTCCCAGTCCTGGACGGAGACGACGGTCAGCTTGGCGCCGTCGCCGAGCAGGTACTCGACGTTGGCGGCCAGGGTGGCGTCACCGGTGTGGTCGATGACGACGATGGCCTCGGAGAAGGCGCCGATCTCGACGACCTGGTGGCCGAAGGCCACGCCGCCCTCGCCGTGCACGGCGATCCGCACGGGCTCGGTGAGCACGGTGTTCTTGGGGATCGAGACGACGGACGCCTTCTCGAAGGAGCTGTACGCCTGGGCGGCCACCCGGTCGACGGGCTTGCCGGCCTTGCCGAGGCGGGCGTCGTCCCGGCCGACGGTCTCCACGGTGACGCCCTCGGGGGCGCTCACCTCGACCTTGATGCCGCCGCCGTTCGCCACCGCCGTGCCGTCGTGCAGACCGCGGAGGCGCTCCAGCGGGGTGAACCGCCACTCCTCCTCGCGGCCGTGCGGCACGGGGAAATCGGCGACGTCGTACGAGGCGGGGGCGCTGACCCGCGCGTCGATGGGCTGCTTGGCCCCGCCCACCTGGATGGCGCCGTCGGTGGTGCTGCCGGCGGGAGTGTTGTCAGCCATGGCTGTCGTGGTGCTCTCTTCCTGTCAAAAAGGGTCGCTGCGGTCGAAGGCGCCGGGCGTCAGCCGACCGCGCCTTCCATCTGCAGCTCGATCAGCCGGTTGAGCTCCAGCGCGTACTCCATCGGCAGCTCGCGGGCGATCGGCTCGACGAAGCCGCGCACGATCATCGCCATGGCCTCGTCCTCCGACAGACCGCGGCTCATCAGGTAGAAGAGCTGGTCGTCGCTGACCTTGGAGACGGTCGCCTCGTGGCCCATGGACACGTCGTCCTCGCGGACGTCCACGTAGGGGTAGGTGTCCGAGCGGGAGATGGTGTCCACCAGCAGCGCGTCGCACAGCACGTTGGACTTGGAGCCGTGGGCGCCCTCGCCGATCTCGATCAGACCGCGGTACGAGGTGCGGCCGCCGCCCCGCGCCACCGACTTGGAGACGATGTTGGAGGAGGTGTTGGGCGCCATGTGGACCATCTTGGCGCCGGCGTCCTGGTGCTGGCCCTCGCCGGAGAAGGCGATGGACAGCGTCTCGCCCTTGGCGTGCTCGCCCATCAGGTAGACGGCGGGGTACTTCATCGTCACCTTGGAGCCGATGTTGCCGTCGATCCACTCCATGGTCGCGCCCTCGTACGCCACGGCGCGCTTGGTGACCAGGTTGTAGACGTTGTTCGACCAGTTCTGGATGGTCGTGTAGCGGCAGCGGCCGCCCTTCTTGACGATGATCTCCACGACGGCGCTGTGCAGCGAGTCGGAGGAGTAGATCGGGGCGGTGCAGCCCTCGACGTAGTGCACGTAGGCGTTCTCGTCGACGATGATCAGCGTCCGCTCGAACTGGCCCATGTTCTCCGTGTTGATCCGGAAGTAGGCCTGGAGCGGGATGTCGACGTGGACGCCCGGCGGGACGTAGATGAAGGAGCCGCCGGACCACACGGCCGTGTTCAGCGCGGCGAACTTGTTGTCACCGGCGGGGATGACCGTGCCGAAGTACTCCTGGAAGAGCTCGGGGTGCTCCTTCAGGGCGGTGTCGGTGTCCAGGAAGATGACGCCCTGCTCCTCCAGGTCCTCGCGGATCTGGTGGTAGACGACCTCGGACTCGTACTGGGCGGCGACACCGGCGACGAGGCGCTGCTTCTCGGCCTCGGGGATGCCCAGCTTGTCGTAGGTGTTCTTGATGTCCTCGGGCAGGTCCTCCCAGGAGGCGGCCTGCTTCTCCGTGGAGCGGACGAAGTACTTGATGTTGTCGAAGTCGATGCCCGTGAGGTCCGAGCCCCAGGTCGGCATGGGCTTCTTGCCGAAGAGCTTGAGGCCCTTCAGGCGCAGCTTGAGCATCCACTCCGGCTCGGACTTCTTGGCCGAGATGTCGCGGACGACCTCCTCGGAGAGGCCGCGCTTGGCAGCGGCGCCGGCCGCGTCGGAGTCGGCCCAGCCGTATTCGTACGTGCCCAGGCCCTCGAGCTCAGGGTGGGCAGTCTCCGTGGGGAGAGTCATGCGGGGTTCCTCCCGGCCGTGCTGGTGGATGCGGTGGTGGTCGTCTTGGTGGACGCTGTCTTGGGGATGAACGTCGTGCACACCCCGTCGCCGTGGGCGATGGTGGCAAGACGTTGCACATGCGTCCCGAGCAGGCGGGAGAAGACCTCGGTCTCCGCCTCGCACAGCTGCGGGAACTGCTCGGCGACATGGGCGACCGGGCAGTGGTGCTGGCAGAGCTGTTCGCCGACCGGCGCTGTGCGCGCCGTAGCAGCGTACCCGTCCTCGGTCAATGCCCGGGCCAGCGCGCGGGCCCGCTCCTCGGGGGGCACGGCCTCCAGGGCGACCCGGTAGCCCTCGGCCTGGGCGGCCATCCGGGCCCGGGCGAACGCCGCGACGGCGGCCTCGCCCATCTCGCCGCCGCCCGCCGCCTGGGCGATCCAGCGCAGGGCGTCGGTCGCGAGCTTGTCGTAGGCCTGGTCGAAGGCGTCCCGGCCGCAGTCGGTCAGGACGAAGACCTTGGCGGGCCGGCCGCGCGTACGGGCGCCGTAGACCCGCTTCTCGCGGGACTCGACCATGCCCTCGGCGGCCAGCACGTCCAAGTGGCGGCGGACCGCCGCCTGGGTGAGCTCCAGGCGCAGGGCCAGCTCGGCGGCGGTGGACGGGCCGTGGTCGAGGATGGAGCGGGCCACGCGGGCGCGGGTGCCGCGCTGCTCGTCGTGGGCGCGCTGCTCGTCCCGCGCCGCGGGTACGACCGACCCGGGTCCGGCGGCCGTCCCGGCCGCGGGCCCTTCCGGTGCCTCGCCCGCGTATTTCACAACACCATTGTTGCGTAATTGGCCGAGCCGGGACAAGCCTGGGCGCCCCACCTCGTGGTGGCCTCGGTCACTAAGGGTCACCTAACCGGCACGGTGGCCTCGGACCCCGGCGGCATCCGGGAGGCCGCGGGGTTCGTAGACTTCCTTGCCATGCGCAGCGCCACTCCGGGCGACCCCCGGACCCCCGGCCGCGTGCCGGCCGTCGAGGTCCAGGGCCTCGTCAAGCGGTACGGGACGAAGACCGCGGTGGACGGCCTCGACCTGACCGTCGCGGCCGGCACCCTCACCGCCGTCCTCGGCCCCAACGGGGCCGGCAAGACCACCACCATCGAAACCTGCGAGGGCTACCGCCGCCCCGACGCCGGCACCGTACGGGTGCTCGGCCTCGACCCGGTGGCCGACGCCGCCGAGCTGCGCCCGCGCGTCGGCGTGATGCTCCAGAGCGGCGGAATCTACTCGGGCGCCCGTGCCGACGAGATGCTGCGGCACATGGCCGCTCTGCACGCCCACCCGCTGGACGTGGGCATGCTGATCGAACGCCTCGGCCTGGACTCCTGCGGACGCACGACGTACCGGCGGCTCTCCGGCGGCCAGCAGCAGCGCCTCTCCCTGGCCATGGCCGTGGTCGGCCGCCCCGAGCTGGTCTTCCTCGACGAGCCCACGGCCGGCCTCGACCCCCAGGCGCGCCGCGCGACCTGGGACCTGGTCCGGGAGCTGCGCGAGGACGGCGTCACCGTCGTGCTCACCACACACCACATGGAGGAGGCGGAGGAGCTGGCCGACGACGTCGCGATCATCGACGCCGGGCGGGTCATCGCCCAGGGCAGCCCCGAGGACCTGTGCAAGGGCGGCGCGGAGAACACCCTCCGCTTCACCGGCCGGGCGGGCCTGGACGTCGCCTCGCTCCTGAAGGCTCTCCCGGCGGACTGCGCGGCCGTGGAGCTGACCCCCGGCTCGTACCGGGTCACCGGCTCCGTCGACCCGCAGCTGCTGGCCACGGTCACCACCTGGTGCGCGCAGCACGGCGTGATGCCGGACCGGATAGCGGTCGAGCGGCACACCCTGGAGGACGTCTTTTTGGAGCTGACCGGCAAGGAGCTGAGGGCCTGATGCGGTACCCCACGACCGGCCGGGGGCCCGGGGGCCGCCTCCCGGAAGCACACAGCCTGGAACTCACGGGTAAGGAACCGCGCGCATGACCCCTTCCGCCACTCCGGGCACCTTCACCCCGAACCCCGGCGCCGCCCCGCTCTCCCGGATGATCCGGGCGCAGGCCGCGCTGGAGACCCGGATGCTGCTGCGCAACGGCGAGCAACTGCTGCTGACGGTCGTCATCCCGACCCTGCTGCTGGTCCTCTTCAGCACGGTGGACGTGGTCGACACGGGAGAGGGCAAGGCCGTCGACTTCCTCGCCCCCGGCATCCTCGCGCTCGCCGTGATGTCCACGGCCTTCACCGGGCAGGCCATCGCCACCGGTTTCGAGCGGCGGTACGGCGTCCTCAAGCGGCTCGGCGCGTCCCCGCTGCCGCGCTGGGCGCTGATGACCGCCAAGACGGCGTCGGTGCTGGTCACCGAGGTCCTCCAGGTCGTCCTGCTGACGGCGATCGCGTTCGCGCTGGGCTGGTCGCCGCACGGCAACCCGTTCGCCGTCCTCCTGCTGCTCGTCCTCGGCACCGCCGCCTTCTCCGGGCTGGGCCTGCTGATGGCGGGCACGCTGAAGGCGGAGGCGACGCTGGCCGCGGCGAACCTCGTCTTCCTGCTGCTGCTGGTGGGCGGCGGGGTGATCGTGCCGCTGGACCGCTTCCCGGACGCCGCGCGGGCGGCGCTGGAGCTGCTGCCGATCGCGGCCCTCTCCGACGGCCTCCGGGACGTCCTGCGGGACGGCGCCGGGATGCCGTGGCGCGATCTCGGGATCCTCGCGGTGTGGGCGGTGCTGGGCCTGGGCGCGGCGGGCCGCTTCTTCCGCTGGGAGTAGGCCCGCCGGGCGGGGCGCACCGGCGGAAGGGGCCCTCACCTCGGCTTTCGCGCCCTGCCCCACCCCTCGTGAATCCATGCACAAGCGGGCCCTTACGATGAGCCCGTGCCGAATTCGCTGAATCCCCTGCAGGCCGTCGCCGACCGCTGGCAGCCGTCCGCGCGCTTCGTCCGGCGGGCCTCGTTCGCCTGTGTCGTCATGGCCGTGGTCATCGTGGTGACGGGGGGCGCGGTCCGGCTCACCCAGTCCGGCCTGGGCTGCCCGACCTGGCCGACCTGCACCGAGGACAGCCTCACGCCCACCCCCGCGATGGGCATCAACGGCGTCATCGAGTTCACCAACCGCATGCTGACCTACGTGCTCTGCGCGACCGTCGGCGTGGCGATCGTCGCGGCCCGCGCGCGGACCCCCCGCCGCCGGGACCTCACCCGGCTCGGCTGGGGCCAGTTCTGGATCGTCGCGAGCAACGGTGTCATCGGCGGCATCACGGTCCTCACGGGCCTCAACCCGTACATCGTCGCCACCCACTTCCTCGCCTCGACGGCGCTGCTGACCGTCGCCGTGATCATGTGGCAGCGGGCGGGCGAGGGCGACGACGTGCCGCGCGACCTGGTGGCCCGTCCGGTGCGCCAGCTGAGCTGGGTGCTGGTCGTCGCGACGGCCCTGTTGATCGTCGCCGGCACCGTGGTCACCGGCTCCGGGCAGCACGCGGGCGACGCCTCGAAGGACGTCCACCGCATCCCGCTGAACTTCCGCGAGATCACCCAGGTGCACGTGGACCTGGTCTTCATCGTGGTCGGCCTGACGGTGGCGCTGTGGTTCGCGCTGCGGGCCGTGAAGGCGCCGGGCGGGCCGCGGCGCCGGGTGGTGGAGCTGTTCGTCGTCCTGATGCTGCAGGGCGCCGTCGGCTATGCGCAGTACTTCAACGACTCGCCCGAGTTCGTCGTCGGCGTGCACATGTTCGGGTCCTGCCTGGTCTGGATCGCCGTACTGCGCGCCTTCCTCGCCCTGCGGGACCGCGGCGAGCTCGTGACGCTCCCGGCCCCCGCCACGGAGCCCGAGCCCGCCGGCCTGGCGGCCGCCGAGCGCTGACGGACCCGACGCGAACGCCGGAGGGCCGGCACCCGGTACGGGTGCCGGCCCTCCGGCGTTTCCGCGTCGCCGCGGGCGGCTCAGCCGTTGGACGGCCCGCCCACCTGGATCCCGGCCATCCGCGACCACTCGTACGGGCCCGTCCGCACCTTGGCGGCCATCTCCCCGTCGAAGTCCTCGCGGACGGTCAGACCGGCCGGCGCGGCCAGTTCGAGAGCCTTCTCCGCCGCCGCGTAGGAGGGAGCCACCAGGTTCCCCCACTCCCCGTCCGCGCCCACCAGGGCGATCCGGGTCCTGCCCCGCCCTATGTGGGCGAGCTGGCCCTCCGCGCTGCCGCCGTGGGTCCGTGCGAAGTCGCCGATCTCCTTGGCCAGCCGGGCCGCCCGCCGCCGCGCCCTGGCGTCCAGCGGGGCGTTCCCGGCCTCCGTGTCGCCGGCCTGCTTGGTGTCTGCCATGACCAGGATGCTACCGACGGGTAGCCGGAATGGCGACGGGCGGCGCGGGTGGCTTTGACCACCCGCGCCGCCCGTACGGAACGACTGATGTGACTACCGCAGGAAGGGATCGATCGCGATCGCCGTGAAGAGGAGCGAGACGTAGGTGATGGACCAGTGGAACAGCCGCATCTCCTTCAGCTTCGCCCCGGTGATCCCGGCCTTGGCGCGGGCCTGGAGGGCGTGCGCCTCCTTGAGCCACAGAGCGCCGCAGGCCACGGCCACCACGGTGTAGAACCAGCCGGTGTAGCCGAGCGGCGTCAGCAGCAGGGAGACGCCCACCATCACCCAGCTGTAGAGGACGATCTGCCGCGCGACGGCCTTGTTGCCGGCGACGACCGGCAGCATGGGGACGCCGGCCCGCTCGTAGTCGTCCTTCACCTTCATCGACAGCGGCCAGTAGTGCGGCGGGGTCCAGAAGAAGATGACGAGGAAGAGGATCAGGGAGGCCCAGGAGACCTCGTTCTTCACGGCGGACCAGCCGATGATGACCGGCAGGCAGCCCGCGATGCCGCCCCACACGATGTTCTGCGCGGTGCGGCGCTTGAGGAGCATCGTGTAGACGACGGTGTAGAAGAGCGAGGCCCCGAGCGAGAGCATCGCCGACAGGGGGTTGACCAGGAACCAGAACCAGACGGTCGACCCGACGGTCAGCGCCGAGGCGAAGACCAGGCACTCGCGCGGCGAGACCATGCCGGTGACGAGCGGACGCTGGGACGTCCGGTCCATCATGGCGTCGATGTCCCGGTCGTAGTACATATTGAACGCGCCCGCGCCACCGGCGGAGAGGTAACCGCCGAGGCAGGTGGCCAGCACCAGCCACATGTCCGGGACGCCCTCGGCAGCGAGGAACATCACCGGCACCGTCGTCATCAGCAGCAGCTCGATGACGCGCGGCTTCGTCAGCGCCACGAAAGCCTTGACACGGGCCCCGAACGGCCGGTGACCGGAACTCTCGGCGAGCACCCCCGCAGGACGGGATTCGACGGCCGTCACGCACACCCCTGACAGAGATAAGGCCAGCAAGCACATCCGGCCCGTTCGGCCGGGGAAGACTTGCGCGTACCACGCCACTCTAGACGCAGGGCATGGCACGGCCTCCGCCGGGGTGGGTCGTGTTGGTCCCCGGGGAATGCCGGGAGGAAGGCCGGGGGAAGGCCGGGGCGAGGCCGGGGGAATGCCGGGAGAATCGCGGCGGACGCGCGGCGGACTCCCGGCGCGGCCGCGGCGATCACGGCCCCCGGCGGCCCCCGGCGCACTCCGGGCGAGTGCCCCGCGGACGCCCTCCGAGAGGCGCGCACCGGCGCCAGACCGCACGCTTGACACATGACCGACACCCGTCGGCCGGGAATCTTTACCACCCCGATCCGGTTGCCCGGGGCGTGCCGGGGGCAGCCGGACAGCTGTCGACCGTCCACCGGGACCACGCGGAAAAAACGGGCGTTCCCTCGGGGGTAGGCTCGGGACCGCCGCGTCGTGGCGGAACATACCGCCCCCGGCAGAGAAACCATGTGGAGAGGAGCCCTGACCTAGGGTGAGCACCAAGCCGACCACCACAGACCTCGAGTGGACCGAACTGGACCAGCGGGCCGTCGACACCGCCCGCGTCCTGGCCATGGACTCCGTGCAGAAGGTCGGCAACGGCCATCCCGGCACGGCCATGAGCCTGGCGCCCGCCGCCTACCTGCTCTTCCAGAAGCTGATGCGGCACGACCCGAGCGACGCCGACTGGACCGGCCGCGACCGTTTCGTCCTCTCTCCCGGTCACACCAGCCTCACGCTGTACGTCCAGCTCTTCATGGCCGGCTACGGCCTGGAGCTCTCGGACCTCAAGGCCTTCCGCACCTGGGGCAGCAAGACCCCGGGCCACCCGGAGCACGGCCACACCCGCGGTGTCGAGACCACCACCGGCCCGCTGGGCCAGGGCATCGCCAACGCCGTGGGCATGGCGATGGCCGCCCGCTACGAGCGCGGCCTGTTCGACCCGGAGGCCCCGAAGGGCGAGTCGCCCTTCGACCACACCATCTGGGCGATCGTCTCGGACGGCGACCTGGAGGAGGGCATCTCCGCGGAGGCGTCCTCGCTGGCCGGCCACCAGAAGCTCGGCAACATCGTCGCCCTCTACGACGACAACCACATCTCGATCGAGGGTGACACCGCGACGGCCCTCTCCGAGGACGTCCTCAAGCGGTACGAGGCCTACGGCTGGCACGTCCAGCGCATCGAGCAGGCCGCCAACGGCGACTTCGACGTCCAGGCGCTGTACGCGGCGCTGAAGGCGGCGCAGGAGGAGACCGAGCGTCCCTCCCTGATCGCGGCCCGCACGATCATCGCCTGGCCGGCCCCGAACGCGCAGAACACCGAGGCCGCGCACGGCTCGGCGCTCGGCGACGCCGAGGTCGCCGCGACCAAGGAGGTGCTCGGCTTCGACCCGAAGCAGACCTTCCAGGTCGACGACGACGTCTTCGCGCACGTCCGCAAGGTCGTCGACCGCGGCCGTGAGGCCCACGCCACCTGGGAGAAGAAGCTCGCCAAGTGGCGCGAGGCCAACCCGGAGCGGGCGGCCGAGTTCGACCGGATCAACGCGGGCGAGCTGCCCGACGGCTGGGAGAAGGTCCTCCCGGTCTTCCCGGCCGGCAAGTCCGTCGCGACCCGCAAGGCGTCCGGCGAGGTCCTCAAGGCCCTCGGCGGCGTCATCCCCGAGCTGTGGGGCGGCTCCGCCGACCTCGCCGGCTCGAACAACACCACGATCGACGCGTCCTCGTCGTTCCTCCCGGAGGGCAACCCGCTCCCCGAGGCGAACCCCTACGGCCGCACGATCCACTTCGGCATCCGCGAGCACGCCATGGGCTCGACCATGAACGGCATCGCGCTGCACGGCAACACCCGCGTCTACGGCGGCACCTTCCTGGTGTTCTCCGACTACATGCGCCCCGCCGTCCGCCTGGCCGCGCTGATGAAGCTGCCGGTCACCTACGTGTGGACGCACGACTCCATCGGCCTCGGCGAGGACGGCCCGACGCACCAGCCGGTCGAGCACATGGCCGCGCTGCGCGCCATCCCGGGCCTGAACATGGTCCGCCCGGCCGACGCCAACGAGACGGCCATCGCCTGGCGCGAGATCATGAAGCGCCACGCCACCAACCCCGCGCCGCACGGTCTGGCCCTCACCCGCCAGAACGTCCCGACGTACGAGGCCAACGAGGGCGCGGCCAAGGGCGGCTACGTGCTGTTCGAGGCCGAGGGCGGCCGTCCCCAGGTGATCCTGATCGCCACCGGCTCCGAGGTCCAGATGGCCGTCGAGGCCCGCGAGACCCTGCAGGCCGAGGGCGTCCCGACCCGTGTGGTCTCGATGCCGTCCCTGGAGTGGTTCGAGGAGCAGGACCAGGCGTACCGCGACGGCGTGCTGCTGCCGGACGTCAAGGCCCGCGTGGCCGTCGAGGCGGGCATCGGCCTGACCTGGCACCGCTACGTCGGCGACGCCGGCCGCATCGTCTCGCTGGAGCACTTCGGCGCCTCCGCCGACTACCAGGTGCTGTTCCAGGAGTTCGGCCTGACCTCGGAAGCCGTCGTCGAGGCCGCCCGCGAGTCGCTGGCCGACGCCGGCCGCCGCTGACGCGCAAGCACACGATCCAGTAGGAGATGTAGAACCCATGACAGACGCACTCAAGCGCCTCTCCGAGGAAGGCGTCGCGATCTGGCTGGACGACCTGTCCCGCAAGCGCATCACGTCCGGCAACCTGCGCGAGCTGATCGACGACAGCCACGTGGTCGGTGTCACCACCAACCCGTCGATCTTCCAGAAGGCGATCTCCAGCGGCGACGGCTACGAGCAGCAGCTGTCCGACCTCGCGGTCCGCAAGGTCACCGTCGAGGAGGCCATCCGCATGATCACGACGGCGGACGTGCGTGACGCCGCCGACATCCTGCGGCCGGTCTTCGACGCCACGGACGGCCAGGACGGCCGGGTGTCCATCGAGGTGGACCCGCGCCTGGCGCACGACACCCACGCCACCGTGGCCGAGGCCAAGCAGCTCGCGTGGCTGGTCGACCGCCCCAACACCCTGATCAAGATCCCGGCGACCATGGCGGGTCTGCCGGCCATCTCCGAGACCCTCGGCCTGGGCATCAGCGTCAACGTCACGCTGATCTTCTCGCTGGAGCGCTACCGCGCGGTCATGGACGCCTACCTGACCGGTCTGGAGAAGGCCAAGGCGGCCGGCCTGGACCTGTCGCTGATCCACTCGGTGGCGTCCTTCTTCGTGTCCCGCGTGGACACCGAGATCGACAAGCGCCTGGACGCGCTGGGCACCGAGGAGGCCAAGGCGCTCCGCGGCAAGGCCGCGCTGGCCAACGCCCGCCTCGCCTACCAGGCGTACGAGGAGGTCTTCTCCTCGGACCGCTGGCTGGCCCTGGAGAAGGCCGGCGCCAACAAGCAGCGTCCGCTGTGGGCGTCGACCGGCGTCAAGGACCCGGCGTACAAGGACACCCTGTACGTGGACGACCTGGTCGCCCCGAACACGGTGAACACCATGCCGGAGTCCACCCTGGAGGCCGCCGCCGACCACGGCGACGTCAAGGGCGACACCGTCCGCGGCACGTACGAGCAGGCCAAGGCCGAGCTCGACGCGCTGGCGAAGCTGGGGATCTCGTACGACGAGGTCGTCCAGCTGCTGGAGGACGAGGGCGTCGAGAAGTTCGAGGCGTCCTGGAACGACCTGCTCAAGTCGACGGAGGCGGAGCTCAAGCGCCTCGCACCGGAGGCATGAATTGATCCGCAGCAACCCGCTGCGTGACGCACAGGACCGGCGGCTCCCGCGTATCGCGGGGCCGTCCGGCCTGGTCATCTTTGGCGTCACGGGCGATTTGTCCCGTAAAAAGCTGATGCCCGCCGTCTACGACCTCGCCAACCGCGGTCTGCTGCCGCCGGGCTTCTCCCTCATCGGCTTCGCCCGCCGCGACTGGGAGAACGAGGACTTCGCGCAGATCGTGCACGACGCCGTCAAGGAGCACGCGCGCACGCCCTTCCGCGAGGAGGTGTGGCAGCAGCTGGTGCAGGGCTGCCGCTTCGTGCAGGGCGACTTCGACGACGACGCCGCGTTCGAGACCCTCAAGGAGACCATCGAGGAGCTCGACAAGGCGCAGGGCACGGGCGGCAACTTCGCCTTCTACCTCTCGGTCCCGCCGAAGTTCTTCCCCACCGTCGTCCAGCAGCTCAAGAAGCACGGCCTGGCCGAGCAGACGGAGAAGTCCTGGCGGCGCGCGGTCATCGAGAAGCCGTTCGGCCACGACCTGAAGAGCGCCCAGGAGCTCAACAGCATCGTCCACGACGTCTTCCCGCCCAACGAGGTCTTCCGGATCGACCACTACCTGGGCAAGGAGACCGTCCAGAACATCCTGGCGCTCCGCTTCGCCAACACCCTCTTCGAGCCGATCTGGAACCGGTCCTACGTGGACCACGTGCAGATCACCATGGCCGAGGACATCGGCATCGGCGGCCGGGCCGGCTACTACGACGGCATCGGCGCCGCGCGCGACGTCATCCAGAACCACCTGCTCCAGCTGCTGGCGCTGACCGCCATGGAGGAGCCCGCCTCCTTCGACGCGGACGCCCTGGTCGCCGAGAAGACCAAGGTGCTGGGCGCCGTCCGGCTCCCCAAGGACCTGGGCAAGGAGACCGTCCGCGGCCAGTACGCGGCCGGCTGGCAGGGCGGCGAGAAGGTCGTCGGGTACTGCGAGGAAGAGGGCATCGACCCGCACTCGAAGACCGACACCTACGCGGCCATCAAGCTGGAGATCGACAACCGCCGCTGGGCGGGCGTCCCCTTCTACCTGCGCACCGGCAAGCGGCTCGGCCGCCGCGTCACCGAGATCGCGGTCGTCTTCCAGCGCGCCCCGCACTCCCCCTTCGACGACACCGCCACCGAGGAGCTGGGGCAGAACGCCCTGGTCATCCGGGTGCAGCCGGACGAGGGAGTCACCCTGCGGTTCGGCTCCAAGGTGCCGGGCACCTCGATGGAGGTCCGGGACGTCTCGATGGACTTCGCCTACGGCGAGTCGTTCACCGAGTCCAGCCCGGAGGCGTACGAGCGGCTCATCCTCGACGTGCTGCTCGGCGACGCCAACCTCTTCCCGCGCCTGCGGGAGGTCGAACTGTCCTGGCAGATCCTCGACCCGATCGAGGAGTACTGGGACAAGCACGGCACGCCCGCCCGCTACCCGGCCGGCACCTGGGGCCCGGTCGAGGCGGACGAGATGCTCGCACGAGACGGACGGAGCTGGCGCCGGCCATGAAGATCGATCTCACGGACACCACGGCCAGCAAGATCAACAATGCTCTGGTCCAGGGCCGCCGCGCCATCGGCACCCCGGCCATCGGCATGGTCCTCACGCTGGTCATCGTCACCGACGAGGAGCACGCCTACGACGCGCTCAAGGCCGCCAACGAGGCGTCCCGCGAGCACCCGTCGCGCAAGCTCGTCGTCATCAAGCGCGTCAGCCGCTCCCCGCGCGACCGCGCGCAGGCCCGGCTGGACGCCGAGGTCCGCGTCGGCACCAGCGCCGGCACCGGCGAGACGGTCGTCCTCCGGCTCTACGGCGAGGTCATAGACCACGCCCAGTCGGTCGTACTGCCGCTGCTGCTGCCGGACGCCCCCGTGGTCGTCTGGTGGCCGGTCAACTCGCCGCTGCACCCGGCCAAGGACCCGCTGGGCGTCCTCGCCCAGCGCCGGGTCACCGACACCTACGCGGCCGAGGACCCGGTCTCGGAGCTCGCGGCCCGCGCCGCGAACTACGCGCCCGGCGACACCGACCTGGCCTGGACCCGGATCACCCCGTGGCGCTCGATGCTCGCGGCGGCCCTGGACCAGCAGGCCGTCGAGGTCACCGGCGCCGAGGTCGAGGGCGAGGGCTACAACCCCAGCGGCGAGCTGCTGGCCATGTGGCTCGCGGACCGCCTCGGCGTCCAGGCCCGCCGCACCGTCTCCGAGGGGCCCGGCCTCACCGCCGTCCGCCTGGAGACCAAGGACGGCGTCATCATCCTGGACCGCCCGGACGGCTCGCTGGCCAAGCTCACCATGAAGGGCCAGCCGGACCGCGCCGTCGCGCTCAAGCGGCGCGAGACCGCCGAGCTCCTCGCCGAGGAGCTGCGCCGGCTCGACCCGGACGACATCTACGAGTCCGCGCTGAAGTACGGCGTGGAGCGGCTGGGCGAGGCGGCGGCGGTCCGCCCGGCGGCGGGCGCGCAGCCGGAGTCCCCCGAGGCGCAGGCGGCCCCCGAGACCTCGGAGGCCAAGCCCGCGTCCGAGGACAAGCCCGCTCCCAAGAAGAGCGCGTCCAAGAAGGCGGCCTCCAAGTGAGCCCCGCGCCGCAGATCGTCGTCCACCGCGACAAGGAGCTGATGGCGCGGGCCGCCGCGGCCCGGCTGATCACGAAGATCGTGGACGCCCAGGCCGCGCGCGGCACGGCGTCCGTGGTCCTCACGGGCGGGCGCAACGGCAACGGGCTGCTCGCGGCCCTCGCCGACGCGCCCGCCCGGGACGCGGTCGACTGGTCGCGCCTCGACCTGTGGTGGGGCGACGAGCGGTACCTGCCGGACGGCGACGCCGAGCGCAACGTCACCCAGGCGCGCCAGGCCCTGCTGGACGCCGTCGACCTGGACCCGGCCCGCGTGCACGCCATGCCCGCGGCCGACGGCCGGTACGACGACGCCGACGCGGCGGCCGAGGCGTACGCGGCCGAACTGGCCGCCGCCGCCCGCCCGGAGGACCACGGCCCCGTGCCCTCCTTCGACGTCCTCCTGCTCGGCGTCGGCCCCGACACCCACGTCGCGTCGCTCTTCCCCGAGCTCCCCGGCGTCCGGGAGACGGAGCGCACGGTCATCGGCGTCCACGGCGCCCCGAAGCCGCCGCCCACCCGCATCTCCCTGACCCTGCCGGCGATCCGCGCGGCGCGGGAGGTCTGGCTGCTGGCGGCGGGCGAGGACAAGGCCAACGCGGTGGCGCTCGCGCTGAGCGGGGCGGGCGAGGTGCAGGCTCCGGCGGCCGGCGCGTACGGCCGCCGCCGGACGCTCTGGCTGCTCGACCAGCCGGCGGCTTCACAGCTGCCGCGGGATCTGTATCCGCCGGCGTCGCCCTGACAGGGCCCCGCACCCTCTGAAACCGCGCTCCGCGCGGTTGTCCTCAAACGCCGGACGGGCTATTCAGCCCGTCCGGCGTTTGAGGACGCGCGCCGCAGGCGCGCTCGGGGGTGCGGGGGCCCCGCCCCCGCAAGAAACGGTGAGAGGGCGGGACAGGGGCAACCCCCAGGGGCGCGTCAGCGCCCCCGCACCGCCCGGTACCGGGCGACGAGCGCGGAGGTGGACGCGTCCAGCCCCTCGACAGCGGCCCCCTCGGACAGAGCCGGCTCGACCCGCTTCGCGAGCACCTTCCCCAGCTCCACCCCCCACTGATCGAACGAGTCGATGTTCCAGATCGCCCCCTGAACGAACACCTTGTGTTCGTACAGCGCGATCAACTGCCCCAGCACGGAAGGCGTCAGCGCATCCGCCAGGATCGTCGTCGTCGGGTGGTTCCCCCGGAACGTCTTGTGCGGCACGAGCTCTTCCGGAACCCCCTCCGCCGCCACTTCCTCCGGCGTCTTGCCGAAGGCGAGCGCCTGCCCCTGCGCGAACAGATTGGCCATCAGCAGATCGTGCTGAGCGGCGAGCGAAGGCTCCAGCTCGTCGACAGGCCGGGCGAACCCGATCAGATCGGCCGGGATGAGCTTGGTCCCCTGATGGATCAACTGATAGTAAGCGTGCTGCCCGTTGGTGCCGGGCGTCCCCCACACCACCGGCCCGGTCTGCCATCCGACGGCCCGTCCGTCCCGGTCCACCGACTTGCCGTTGGACTCCATGTCCAGCTGCTGGAGGTAGGCCGTGAACTTCGACAGGTAGTGGCTGTAGGGCAGCACCGCGTGCGACTGCGCGTCGTGGAAGTTGCCGTACCAGACACCGAGCAGACCGAGCAGCAGCGGCACGTTCTCCTCGGGCGCCGCCGTGCGGAAGTGCTCGTCGACGAGGTGGAAGCCGTCGAGCATCTCCTGGAAGCGGTCCGGGCCGATGGCGATCATCAGGGAGAGCCCGATGGCCGAGTCGTACGAGTACCGGCCGCCGACCCAGTCCCAGAACTCGAACATGTTGGCCGTGTCGATGCCGAAGTCGGCGACCTTCTCGGCGTTGGTGGACAGCGCCACGAAGTGCTTGGCGACCGCCTCGGAGCCCGCCCCGAGCCCCGCCAGCAGCCACTTCCGCGCGGACGTGGCGTTGGTGACGGTCTCGATGGTGGTGAAGGTCTTCGACGCGACGATGAACAGCGTCTCGGCCGGGTCCAGGTCCCGCACGGCCTCGTGCAGGTCCGCGCCGTCCACGTTGGAGACGAAACGGAACGTCAGTTCGCGGTCCGTGTAGGCCCGCAGCGCCTCGTACGCCATCGCCGGACCGAGATCCGACCCACCGATACCGATGTTGACGACGTTACGGATGCGCTTGCCGGTGTGGCCCTTCCACTCCCCCGAACGGACCCGCCCGGCGAAGTCCCGCATCTTGCGCAGCACCGCGTGCACGGCGGGGACGACGTTCTCCCCGTCCACCTCGATCACCGCCGACTCCGGGGCGCGCAGGGCGGTGTGCAGCACCGCGCGGCCCTCCGTCGTATTGATCTTCTCGCCCCGGAACATCGCGTCCCGCAGCTCCGCTACGCCCGCGGCCGCCGCGAGCTCGCGCAGCAGCCGCAGGGTGTCGTCCGTGACCAGGTGCTTGGAGTAGTCGACGTAGAGGTCGCCGACGGTCAGCGCGTACTTCTCCGCCCGCCGCGGGTCCTCCGCGAACAGCTCGCGGAGGTGCGCGTCCCCCAGCTCGTCCCGGTGCTTGGACAGCGCGTTCCACTCGGGCATGCGGTCGAGCCTGTTACGGGCCTCAGCGTTCATTTCGGACATCAGTCCACTTCTTCTCGTAGCTCTCGCCTCACACCAACCTAATTGATCGGATGCCCATTCCGGCGCGCGGCATCACCCGGCGGAATCGGCCCGGAGAGCCCGGGAACGCGACCGGCCCGGCCGGAAGGTGGTGACCTTCCGGCCGGGCCGGTCGTCTTGTGCCGTTTCACGCGCGGTCGCGGAGGGCGATCCTCAGATCTCCCCGCGCAGTTTCGCCAGCGCCTCGGCGAGGATGGCCTCGCCGTCCGCGTCGCTGCGCCGCTCCCGGACGTACGCGAGGTGCGTCTTGTAGGGCTCGGTGCGCGGGGGGTCCGGGGGGTTGTCCCGGTCCTGGCCGGCCGGGAAGCCGCAGCGCGGGCAGTCCCAGGTGTCCGGCACCTGCGCGTCGCTGGCGAAGCTCGGCTGCGTCTCGTGCCCGTTCGAGCACCAGAAGGAGATGCGCAGCCGCGGCGCTGATTCGCCCCGCTCCGCCTCCCCCATAGGCCCCGCCCCGACCCGGCTTCCTCGGATCGCGTTGCCACTTGCCACGGTCGTAACTCCCTGCGTGATGGTGCCGCGGAGCGTGACAGTCCGCTCCGCCGCGGGCGCCCCAGTCTACGTAAGGCCCAACGCGCGTCCAGCGGCAGGAGTTACCGACCGGCCGTGAAGACGCGGTCACCATCATAGGCCGAGGGTGCGACGGAGCGTCAGCTGTCGAACTTCATCAGCAGCCCGAGTACCACGATGCAGGCGAACCACAGCAGGCCCACGACGATGGTGATGCGGTCGAGGTTGCGCTCGGCGACCGAGGAACCGCCGACGGAGGACTGCATACCGCCGCCGAACATGTCGGACAGGCCGCCGCCCTTCCCCTTGTGCATGAGCACCAGCATCATCATCAGCAGGCTGAAGACGATGAGGGCGATCGAGAACCCCATGACCACGGCTGGACCAACTCTCTCGGACTGTCACGGACGGACACTGGACGATGACGCTGCGGGGCCGGGCGGCGCGTTTGCGCCGGTCCCGGCCCCGACAGGGTACGACGGGCGGGGCCCGTCGGGATACCGCTACTGGTCGCGGAAGCGAACGATCTTGACGAACTCGTCGGCGTCCAGCGCGGCACCGCCGACCAGGGCGCCGTCCACGTCGGGCTGCGCCATGATCGCGGCGACGTTGCCGGACTTCACCGAGCCGCCGTACTGGATGCGGACCTTGTCGGCCAGCTCCCGGCTGTAGAGCTCGGCGAGCCGGCCGCGGATGGCCCCGCAGACCTCCTGCGCGTCCTCGGGCGTGGCGACCTCGCCGGTGCCGATGGCCCAGACGGGCTCGTAGGCGATGACGATGTTCTCGGCCTGCTCGGCCGGGACGTCCTTCAGACCGCCGTCGAGCTGCGCCAGGGTGTACGCCACCTGGTTGCCCGCCTTGCGGACGTCCAGGCCCTCACCGACGCAGAGGATCGGGGTGATCCCGTTCTTGAAGGCGGCCTTGACCTTGGCGTTGCAGAGCTCGTCCGACTCGCCGTGGTACTGGCGGCGCTCGGAGTGGCCGACGGCCACGTAGGAGCACTTCAGCTTGGCGAGCATCGGGCCGGAGATCTCCCCGGTGTACGCGCCGGAGTCGTGCGCGGAGATGTCCTGCGCGCCGTACTTGATCTTGAGCTTGTCACCGTCGACCAGCGTCTGGACCGAGCGCAGGTCGGTGAAGGGCGGCAGGACGGCGACCTCGACGGCCTCGAAGTCCTTGTCCGCGAGGGCGAAGGCGAGCTTCTGGACGTGGGCGATGGCCTCAAGGTGGTTGAGGTTCATCTTCCAGTTGCCCGCCATCAGCGGGGTACGAGCACTCACAGTGGTTCAGTCCTCCAGTGCGGCGAGGCCGGGGAGCGTCTTGCCCTCGAGGTATTCGAGGCTGGCGCCGCCGCCGGTCGAGATGTGGCCGAACGCGTTCTCGTCGAAGCCCAGGATGCGCACGGCCGCGGCCGAGTCGCCACCGCCGACGACGGTGAAGCCCGGCGAGTCCAGCAGGCCCTGCGCGACGGCCTTGGTGCCGTTCGCGTAGTCGGGGTGCTCGAAGACGCCCATCGGGCCGTTCCAGAAGACGGTGCCGGCGTCGGCGAGCTTCGAGGCGTACAGCTCCCGGGTCTTCGGGCCGATGTCGAGGCCCTCCTTGTCCGCCGGGATGGCGTCCGAGGCGACGAGGTCCGGGTTGGCCGGGGTCTTGCCCTTGAGGTCCGGGAAGTCGGCGGAGACCAGGACGTCCACCGGGAGGACGAACTCCACACCGCGCTTCTCGGCCCGGGCGAGGTACTCCAGGCAGGCCGGGATCTGGTCCTCCTGGAGCAGCGAGATGCCGACCTCGTGGCCCTTGGCCTTGAGGAAGGTGTACGCCATGCCGCCGCCCACGAGGATGCGGTCGGCCTTCTCCAGCAGGTGGTCGATGACCCCGAGCTTGTCGGAGACCTTGGCGCCGCCGAGGATCACGACGTACGGCCGCTTGACGTCCTCGGTCAGCTTCTTCAGGACGGCCACCTCGGTGGCGATGAGGTCGCCCGCGGCGTGCGGCAGGCGCGCCGGCAGGTCGAAGACCGAGGCGTGCTTGCGGTGCACGGCGCCGAAGCCGTCGCCCACGTAGAGGTCGGCCAGCGACGCGAGGGCGTCGGCGAACGCGCCGCGCTCGGCGTCGTCCTTGCTGGTCTCGCCCGCGTTGAAACGGAGGTTCTCCAGCAGCGTGACCTCGCCGTTCGCCAGTGCGGCGACGGTGGCCTTCGCGCTGTCCCCGACCGTGTCGGCGGCGAACGAGACGTCCTTGCCCAGGATCTCACCGAGCCGCACGGCGACGGGGGCCAGGGAGAACGCGGGGTCCGGGGCGCCCTTGGGACGTCCCAGGTGGGAGGCGACGATCACCTTGGCGCCCGCCGCGGCGAGCTTGGCGATCGTCGGGGCGACGGCGCGGATGCGGCCGTCGTCGGTGATGGTGGTGCCCTCCAGGGGCACGTTGAGGTCGGCGCGGACGAAGATCCGCTTGCCCTCGACGCCGCTCTCGATGAGTTCGTCGATCGTCTTCATGCCGTGACTCCGGTGACGTCCGTAAGGGTCATGGGACGGGGCCCGGACGGCGCTTCGTCGCGCCGTTCGAGCCCCGTCCGCTGCATCGCTGTGCCGGTGGGCGTAGCCGTCAGGCCGGGATCAGAGCTGACCGCCGACGAAGACGGTGAGGTCCACCAGACGGTTGGAGTAGCCCCACTCGTTGTCGTACCAGCCGACGACCTTGACCTGCTTGCCCTGGACCATGGTCAGCAGCGAGTCGAAGGTGCAGGAGGCCGGCCAGTTGACGATGTCCGAGGAGACGATCGGGTCCTCGGTGTACTCGAGGATGCCCTTCAGCTGGCCCTCGGCGGCCTTCTGGAAGGCGGCGTTGATCTCTTCCTTGGTGGTCTCGCGCTCGAGCTCCAGGACGAGGTCGGTGACCGAGCCGGTCGGGACCGGGACGCGCATGGCGATGCCGTCCAGCTTGCCCTTCAGCTGCGGGAGGACCAGGGCGGTGGCCTTGGCGGCGCCCGTCGAGGTGGGGATGATGTTCTCCGCGGCGGCGCGGGCGCGGCGCAGGTCGGAGTGCGGGAAGTCCAGGATGCGCTGGTCGTTGGTGTACGCGTGGACCGTCGTCATCATGCCCTTGACGATGCCGAAGCTCTCGTCGAGGACCTTGGCCATCGGCGCCACGCAGTTGGTGGTGCAGGAGGCGTTGGAGATGACGTGGTGGTTGGCCGCGTCGTACTTGTCCTGGTTGACGCCCATCACGATGGTGATGTCCTCGTTCTTGGCCGGAGCCGAGATGAGGACCTTCTTCGCGCCGGCGGCGAGGTGCTTGGCGGCGTCCTCGCGCTTGGTGAAGATGCCGGTCGACTCGATGACGATGTCGGCGCCCAGCTCGCCCCAGGGCAGGTTGGCGGGGTCGCGCTCGGCCATCGTCTTGAAGGTCTGGTTACCGACGGTGATCGAGTCGTCGGTGTGGCTGACCTCGGCGTCCAGACGGCCCAGGATCGAGTCGTACTTCAGCAGGTGGACGAGAGTGGCATTGTCGGTCAGGTCGTTGACACCGACAATCTCGATGTCCGCACCCTGCTCCAGGAGCGCACGGAAGTAGTTGCGACCGATACGGCCAAAGCCGTTGATGCCTACGCGGATCGTCACGAACCGATCTCCTCGTTGGTGTGCCGGTCTGTCCCGGCGACTGTAATGGGATGTCCCCGACCACCACCGACCCTACCCCCAACACGGGACGTACGTGACATTGGCGGGCCCTGGTGGGACAGGGGTCCGCGCCCCCTCGGAGCGGGGGCGCGGACCGTTACCACAAGGGGTTACCTCCCGTAGGAGCGCCCCTCCGTCAGCCGTGCACGGCGCGCAGGAGGGCGCGTAGCAGAGCCACGCGCTGCCCGCCGTCCCGCACGTGCTCCAGGCCGAAGCCCAGCAGCGCGGTGTCGGGGGTGACGACGGCGGCGGACGAGTGGGCGAGGGCCCGGGAGGCCGCCCAGTCACCGGCGTTCCGGGCGCTCCCGGCGGGTGATCCGGGAGTCTTCCAGGTGCCCAGGGAACCGCTCTCGAAACCCTCGGCCGCCCGGTCGGCGCCGGTGACCCGGGCCTCGTCGAGGAGTACGCCCCGGCCGCCGGTGCCGGCGTCGGTGACGTAGGAGACGGCCAGCTCGACCTTCTTCCCCGCGTAGGCGCTCAGGTCGAAGGAGGCGGAGTGCCAGCCCTGGGTGGTGCCGCTGAAGCGGTGCCAGGCGCCGCTGGTGCCGCGGGCGGCGCAGTCCTCGCCGGCCGCGGTGAGGTAGTGCTTGAGGAAGGGGTGGGCCGAGACCAGCGCGGCGCAGCCCTGGGGAACCTCGTCGGTCGTACCGCCGTTCGTGTCGCGCAGGGTGGTCCAGTCGTTGCGGCCGACGGTGTGCGCCTCGACGATCGCGTGGTCGTAGCCCGGCTCGGTGTCGAGGCTGAGGCGGAGGCCGAGCGCCGGCTTGGCGGCGGCGCGGACGCCGGTCAGGTCGACGGTGCGGGCCAGCCGCATCCAGGACCGGTCCTTGTGCCGGGCGGCGGCCATCCAGCTTCCGGCCCACGGCTCGTACGCGGTCCGGACGCCGGGGTAGTCGCCGGCCGCCGCGCTGCGGAACTGCGGGAAGTCGCGGGAGCGCAGGGTGTCGGAGGTGACGACGTGGGCGCCGGCGGCGTCGAGCGGGTTGCCCGGCGCGTCGGCGAGGTCGGCGCGGACGCCGGCCAGCGGCCCGGTGCCGGCGAAGCGCTTCGGGTGCTTCAGCTGGGTGCGGGCGTAGGCGCCCAGGTAGTACTGGGCGAAGTCGTCCGTCTCGGCCCGGCCGACCCGGGTCGCGCCGCCGGCCTTCTCACCCAGGGTGATGAGCTTGCCGCCCTCGTTGACGTAGTCGCGGACGGCGAGCAGGGTGCCGCCGCTCGGTTTGTTGTCGCCCGTGTACCAGAGGACCGTCGTGAAGTGCGAGAGGACGCCGAGCGGGTCGGGGGTGCCGTCGCGGGCCACGTCCCAGATCAGGCCCTTGCGGCCGGCGGCGTCGAGGGCCTCGGTGTACGTCACCGGGTGGCGGGCCGGGGTGGTGCCGCCCTCGTCGGCGATGACGAGGGTGTCGGCCTGCGGGCGGTGCCAGACGGTGTAGGTGAAGGGCTTGCTGCGGGTCGTCCCGCCCTCCGCCGTGCGCCCGGTGAACCAGACCTCCACCCTGGCTCCCTCGCGGGCGGCGGGGACCGTGCCCCGGTACTCGTCGAAGCGGACGTTGTCGTGTCCGCCGTAGCGTTTGCCGCCCTTCCACGGCTTGACGGCGGCGGTGTGCGTCCGTCCGCCGTCGACGCGGTAGTTGAGCTTCTTGTCGCGCACGCTCTTGCGGGCGGTGACGGCGACGGTCTGGCCGGTGCCGCGCGCGTAGGAGGCGGTGAAGGTGTGCGGGGTGAAGTCAGGGGCGTCCAGGCCGGTGACGGAGGCCGGGCGGTCGCCGCGGGCGGCGGTCTCGGCGACGGAGAGGGCGAACGGCAGGTTCTTGGCGAACTCCGCCTTGACGAGCTTCTCGTCGTCCGGGAAGGCGAACTCGGACGGGCAGTCGGCCGGGTCCCAGCGGCCGGAGGTGTCGGCGCGCGAGGCGGTGCGGCACGTCGACATCTCCGGGGTGAACATCAGCGTCCCGTTGGCGTTGGCCGCGTGGCCGTCCGCCTCGCCGTTGGTGGTGTACAGCTCGGAGGAGAGCTGCGGCCGGTAGCCGGGGATCGCGGACTTCTCCGGGGTGCCGGCCAGGGCCTTGAGGAGGACGTCGTCGGGCGTGGGCGTGGCGACCTGCCAGCCGACGCCGTAGAGCAGCATCTCCCCGGCCGAGTGGTAGTTGATCGCGTAGGAGAAGCGGATCCGCTTCTGGAACGCGTCCAGCGCCTTGGTCTCGGGCTCGGAGGCCGGGGCCGGGCCGCGGTAGGTCTCGGAGGCCGGGTCGGGGGACGAACCCTCGTTGTCGTAGCCCCACTTGTAGGGGAAGTTGCGGTTGAGGTCGACACCGTCGCCCGCGGTGGTCTTCCCGTCGCCGTTGTTGTCGCGCAGGTTCTTCCGCCAGAACCGGGTCTCGGGGCCCTTGAAGGTGTGGTCGTAGCCGTCGGGGTTGGCGGAGAGCAGGAACCAGAGCTCCGTGCGGTCCACGAGCCGGGTGATCCGCCGGTCCTTGCCGTAGCGGTCGAGGTAGTGGTGCATCAGCCGCCGGGTGGTCTCCGGGGTGATCCACTCCCGGGCGTGCTGGTTGGACATGTAGAGGACGGCGGGCTTGGAGCCGTCCCGGCTCC
Organism: Streptomyces sp. URMC 126; assembly: GCF_051386555.1. Lineage (NCBI taxonomy): Bacteria > Bacillati > Actinomycetota > Actinomycetes > Kitasatosporales > Streptomycetaceae > Streptomyces > Streptomyces sp. URMC 126. The sequence continues at coordinate 705 of NZ_JBPQTX010000050.1, read as the reverse complement.
CGGCCGCGTTCTTGCCGACCTTGAGGGCGAGGATGTCCTGCCCGCGGACGGTCTTGCCGATGCTCACGACCTTGGTGAGCCCGGGGTGGGCCCGGGCGGTGTCGACGATCTCCCGCTGGAGGCCCTTGGGGCCGCTGTACGGGCGGAAGACGCCGTCGCCCGCCGCCTTGAGGCGCTCGCGGGCGCGGGGTGACATCCGTTTCTCGGTGAGCTTCACGCCCTGGCCGCGCAGTTCGTTCGCCTGCCGGGGGGTGAGGTAGAGCTCGACCGGGACGGCGCGGTCCCCGGCGGGCCGGCCCAGCTCGTGCCCGTCGACGCCCGCTTTGAGCAGCAGCGGTACCTGGGCCTGGGTGACCTCGCCGGTCCATACGGTCAGCGCCTCGGAGGCGTCGGCGGCGCCGGCGTCCGGTCGTGCGGGTGCGAAGGGTGTGGCGTGTGCGAAGGGTGCCGCGGTGACGCCGCCGAGGAGCAGCGATGCCGCCACGAGGGTCGCTCGTGTCCTGCGTCTCATGAACCCCCCTTGCCGTTGTCTGTCCCGTCCATGCCGGTCGACAGGCTTCCGAGGGCCCATGAGCATGTCAATAGGGCCTGGGAGGGGGTGGCGGCATCCTGCCCGGCGGGGCTGCCGGCCGGCCGGGGCGTCCACCGGGAAGTCGGCCGGAACCGACCGGAACGGCGGTGCCGGTCAGGGGCGCCGGACCGGTC
>NZ_JBPQTX010000049.1:0-30458 GCF_051386555.1 Streptomyces sp. URMC 126 | reverse complement strand
CGCCCCCACCCCCCTCATTGAGCACAATGAACCGCATGACCACGCAGCCCCGCGCCGCCGTGCCGGCAGCCCCCTTCACCGTCGGGTTCGACCTGGACATGACCCTGATCGACTCCCGGCCGGGGATCCGGACGACCTACGAGGCCCTGGCCGCCGAGACGGGTGTGTACATCGACGCGGAGCTGGCGGTCGGCCGGCTCGGGCCGCCGCTGGTGCAGGAGCTGCGGGAGTGGTTCCCGGAGGCGGACGTGCCGCAGGTGGCGGACCGTTACCGGGCCCTCTACCGGGAGCTGGCCATCACCGGCTCCCTGGCGATGCCCGGCGCCCGGGAGGCCCTCGACGCCGTGCGCGAACTGGGCGGCCGGTCGATCGTCGTCACCGCCAAGCACGGCGGGAACGCCCGGCTCCACCTCGACCACCTGGCCCTGGCGCCGGACGCCCTGATCGGCGACCTGTGGGCCGAGCAGAAGGCGGTCGCCCTGCGCGAGCACGGCGCCGGTGTCTACGTCGGCGACCACACGGGCGACGTCCGGGGAGCCCACGCCGCCGGCGCCCTGTCGGTCGCGGTCGCCACCGGCCCGTGCCCGGCCGGCGAACTGCGCGCCGCCGGCGCGGACGTGGTGCTCGACGGGCTCGCGGACTTCCCGCGCTGGCTCCGCGCCCACCGGGCCGCGGCGGAGGCCGGGGAGGCGGAAGCCGGGGAGGCGGCGGCATCGGCTTAGCCGGTCCGGCCAGGCCGGCCCGGAGCCGGGCCGGTCAGGCCGCTTCCCCCGGGGTCAGCGTGCCGCCGACGCCTCGCGTGCGCGCCGTCGTTGGTCGGCCGCGGTGCGCAGGACCCCGGCCGCGGCGACCAGGAAGCCGACGCCCATGAGCATGCACACGAAGTAGGCGGCGGACGGCAGGGGGTCCGCGCCGAGGAAGAGCGGGGCGACGGTGGCCATCGTGGCCACGGCGCCCACCAGGAAGACGATCGCGCCAGCGCGCACCAGCAGATCCCCGGCCCGGGGCGTTTCGTTGCTCACCCGAGCAGGGTAGTTGCCTTGTGGCGGGCGCGTGCCCGCGGCTGCCCGTCAGGGTTGTGACCAGGAACGGCGCGGGAGGGCCGCCCGGCGGCGGGGCGGGAGCGGAAACCACCGGAGGCGCGCCGAACGCGCAGAGGTACGACCTGAGGACGTCTTGTCACCGGGCCCGGGACCATTAGCCTTGGTTCCGGCGGGTCCTGCGACCCGCTGCCCCGTCATCCAGAGCAGCATCCCGACCCGTATCCAGCACCGTTTTTACTTGCTTTCAGACGTTTCGATAATTTGCCACACGTACCGATCGTTTCCGATACATTCCGACCGTTTCAGCTTTCCGATCAGCTATCCGATCAGCTTTCCGTTTCCGACGAGTACGAGGACGAGGACAGACGTGCCTACCGGCAAGGTCAAGTGGTTCAACAGTGAGAAGGGCTTCGGCTTTCTCTCCCGTGACGACGGCGGGGACGTCTTCGTGCACTCCTCGGTGCTCCCGGACGGGGTCGACGCCCTCAAGCCGGGCCAGCGCGTGGAGTTCGGCGTCGTCGCCGGGCAGCGCGGCGACCAGGCCCTCACCGTGACGCTCCTGGACCCCACCCCCTCCGTGGCGGCGGCGCAGCGCCGCAAGCCCGACGAGCTGGCCTCGATCGTCCAGGACCTGACCACTCTCCTGGAGAACGTCACCCAGCAGCTGGAGCGGGGCCGTTACCCCGACAAGGCGCAGGGCTCCAAGATCGCCAGCATGCTGCGGGTGGTGGCCGACCAGCTCGACGTCTGACCGTCGGAGCCCGCAGCACGCACGCAGCACGCACTCAGCGCGCCCGACGCGCGCCGGACGGGTCCGGGGTGCCCCGGCCCGTCCCGCGCCGCCGGGCGTGGCGGAGGCACCCGACGGGACGGGGTGCCTCAGACGAACGTGAGCGCGTCCGGCCGGAGAGCCGGCACCAGCCCCTCCGCCGCCGCGCGGGTCAGCAGACCGCGGACCGCCGCGTAGCCGCTCTCCCCGAGGCCGGCGGTGAACTCGTTGACGTACAGCCCGATGTGCTGGTCGGCGACGGCCGGGTCCATCTCCTGGGCGTGCTCAAGGACGTACGGCCGGGACGCCTCCGGGTCGTCCCACGCCATCCGCACGGACGTCCGGGCCGCCTCCGCCAGCCGCCGCAGCGTCTGTGCGCCCAGCGAGCGCTTGGCGATGATCGCGCCCAGCGGGATGGGCAGCCCGGTGGTGGCCTCCCAGTGCTCGCCCATGTCGGCGAGGCGGGTGAGCCCGTAGTTCGCGTACGTGAAGCGGGCCTCGTGGATGACCAGACCGGCGTCCACCTTCCCGTCCCGTACCGCCGGCATGATCTCGTGGAACGGCAGGACGACGATCTCGCCGACGCCGCCCGGCACCTCCGCCGCCGCCCACAGGCGGAACAGCAGGTAGGCGGTCGAGCGCTCGCTCGGCACCGCGACCGTCCGGCCGGCCAGCTCCGCCGGGTCGGTGATCCCGCCCGCCGTCAGCACCAGCGGCCCGCAACCGCGCCCCAGAGCACCGCCGCAGGGCAGCAGGGCGTACTCCTCCAGCACCCACGGCAGTACCGCGTACGACACCTTGAGCACGTCGAGCTCGCCGCGCTCGGCCATGCCGTTGGTGACGTCGATGTCCGCGAACGTCACGTCCAGCGGCGGCGCGCCGGGGACCCGGCCGTGCGCCCAGGCGTCGAAGACGAACGTGTCGTTGGGGCACGGGGAGTAGGCGATGCGGATCGGCTGGTCCATCGGCTGGTCCATCAGGCTCGGCTGCCTTTCTCGACAGGTTCCTCGACGGGTTCCCCGGCGGCTTCCGCGGGGGGTTCGGCGGAGGTGTGCCCGGCGTCTTCCCCGGCGGCTCGCTCAGGGGCGGCGGATATCCGGGACGGCTTCCCCGCTCGTCCGTTCGCCGGCCCCGCTTCCGACGGCTCGGTCGGAGTCGGCCCGGCCTCCGCCGGCGCGACGGCCGTCCGCAAGGCCGGCCCCACCGCCCGGAACGCCTCCGTCAGCGCGGCGAGCGCGTCGCCGATGCGCCAGGCGGCCCGGTCGCGCGGTCCGACCGCGTTGGAGATTGCCCGCAGCTCCAGCACCGGCACCCCGTGCGCCGCCGCGGCCTCGGCCACGCCGAAGCCCTCCATGGCCTCGGCCAGGGCGTCCGGGTGGCGGTCCGTCAGCTCGGCGGCGCGGGCCGCCGTACCGGTCACGGTGGACACGGTCAGGACGGCTCCGGGCCGGGCGCCCGTCGCCGCGCCGACCGCGTCGACGAGGGCGTCGTCCACCGGGTGCGCGTCGACGCCGAAGCCCAGCTCGGTGACGGGCAGGAAGCCCTCCGGCGTGGCCGCGCCCAGGTCGGCGGCGACGATCCGGCGCGCGACGACGAGCGTGCCGAGCGGCGCCCCGGGCGCGAAGCCGCCGCCGATGCCCGCCGAGACCGCCAGGTCGTACGGGGCGCCGGCGAGCGCCGCCGCCGTCAGGGCCGTGGCCGTGCCGGCCGCCGCCGCGGCGGGGCCCACCCCGGCCGCGAGCACGTCGTACGTCACGCCGGCCGCCGTCGTCCGGTGCAGGACCGCGCCGCCGGGCAGCGCGATCTCCTCCGGCTCCTCGGGCTCCGCCGGTCCGGCGGCGGCCGTCACGGACGACCGCTCGACGGCGACGGCGGTGACGACGAGGACGCGCATCGTCAGCTGTCGCTCTTCAGCGTGTAGTTCCAGACGCCGTACGTCTTCTTGTCGGCGAACATGACGATGCTGACCTTGGCCTCGTCCACGCCCTGGAGGAAGGTCCGGGCCGAGAAGGTCCGGTACGTCTTCGTGGACGGGTCGGTCTGCCGGCCGTTGACGAAGAGGACCCACCCCTTCTTGGCCACCTTCGGGTCGACGCCGAAGTGCAGGTCGCCGTCGACGGAGGTCTTGATGGTCTTGCCACTCTTGCCCAGGCAGTCGCCCAGGTCCTCCCTGTCGAGGTTCCCCTTGCCGTCGTAGCAGGCGGCCTCGGAGTGGACCTCGGACTTGCCGGCGGTCACCGTCGTCAGCGGAGTCGGCTTGTCGCAGGCGGAGAGGGCGACGACCCCGAAGGTCACGGCCCCGAGAGCGGCAGCGGCGCGGCGGCGTCTGCCCCGGAAAAACGCAGCGGTCATGCGGGCAGGCTATCTGGCCACGTCAATCCCTTGACGCGCGGGTGCGGTGAGACGCGCCGGGCGGACGCGGATCCCGCGGCGGCCGGGCGCGGCGAGCGCGCCGCGCCGCCGCCGAGGACGCGGCGCGCCGCCGGTCACGCGTACCGCACCGGCGCCCTGCCGGCCCCTCGGCGCGCGGGCGGGACCGGCAGCGCCGGAGGCCGCCCGCCGGTCACGCCACCCGCGCGTGCGGCGTGCCGTGCCGGGCCGCCGTCAGCAGGCCCCGGACGGCCGTCGCCGCGCCCAGGGCGAGGAACCCGGCGGCCACCGCCATGCCGAGGACCCCGTTGAGCGGCAGCAGGATGCCGATGCCGCCGCCGATCACCCACGACATCTGGAGCAGCGTCTCGGAGCGGGCGAACGCGGAGGTCCTGACCTCCTCCGGGACGTCGCGCTGGATCAGCGAGTCCAGCGACTGCTTGCCGAGCGCCTGCGAGACGCCCGCGACCGCCGCGACGAGCACGATGAAGAACGCGTTGTACAGCGCCGCCGTGACGGCCGTGGAGGCGAGGGCCGCGGTGAGGACCACGGCGATGGTCTTCTCCGGGCCGCGGGAGCGCAGCAGCGCGCCGATCGCGGTGCCGAGGGCGTTGCCCGCGCCCGCCGCCACCGCGGCCATGCCGAGCGAGAACGCCGGGCCCAGCCCGCCGAGCGGGTGGACGCGGAGCAGGAACGCCAGGAAGAAGGTGAGGAAACCGGAGAGCATGCGGAGCGCGCTGTTCGCCTGGAGGGCGTGCAGCACCGAGCGGCCGACGGTACGCAGCCCGGGCTTGGGGCTGCGGTCCCGGCGGGCGCGGAGCGCCCGCCGCTCCCGCCACGTCCGCCATGCCTCGGGGCCGCGCCGGCGCGAGGCGGGCCGTCGCGGCAGGGCGGCCGGCCGGGGCCGGTGCGCGAAGTGGGGACGGTGGGGGCGGTGGGGGCGGTGGGGGCGGTGTTCCGCCGACGCGAGCCGGGCGCGGACCTCGCCCTTCGACGAGTCGACCACGTGCGGCAACGAGAGCGACAGGTAGGCGCCGAGCAGGAAGACGACGCACGCGCCGTACAGCGGCCAGGCCGGTCCCAGGTGGTGCAGCCCCGCTCCGAGCGGGGCCGCCAGTCCCGTGGCCACCAGGCCTCCCAGCGTCACCCGGGAATTCGCCTTCACCAGCGAGATCCGTGGTGGCAGCAGCCGTGGCACGACGGCCGACCGCACCACCCCGTACGCCTTGGACGCCACCAGCACGCCCAGGGCCGCCGGATAGAGCTCCAGACCGCCGGTGGCGACCGCGCCCGTCATGGTGAGCGCCAGGACCACCCGGGTGATCATCGCCGCGGCCATCGCCGCCCGGCGCCCGTGCGGGAGCCGGTCCAGCAGCGGCCCGATGACCGGGGCCAGGAGGGTGAACGGGGCCATGGTGATCGCCAGGTACAGCGCCACCCGGCCGCGCGCCTGGTCGGTCGGGACGGAGAAGAAGACGGTGGACGCCAGCGCGATGGTGATGAGCATGTCGCCCGCGGAGTGCACCGCGTGCAGCTCGATCAGCTTGGCCAGGCCCGACTCGCCCGCCCCGTGCGCGTTCGTCGCCTTGCGGATGCCGCGGGCGGCGAGCGTCACGGGCGCGCGCAGGGCACGGCCGACGCTCCGGCCGCCCCGGCGGAGCGGACCGCCCTGTGCTGACCGGATGACACCCACCACGTCATCTTGCCCCACCCGGAGCGGAGTACGGCACTCCCGGCACGGTCGCTTTCGGCGGATCGGGGGCGGGGCCGGGCGGCGGACGCGCGGCGGGCCCTGTCGGCGGGTCCGCGGCGGGCGCTGTCGGCGACCCTCCGGGTGGGGCGCGCCCGCGGGAAGGGCCGCCGAAGGCGCCGTCCGGGCATGCGGGTTCCGCGGCTCCCGCGAACCCTTCGGACGCCCCGCCCCCAGCACGCGCGCGCCGCGGCCCGCCCGGGTGCCCGGGGGCGTACCGGAGCGACGCGGGGAGCTCACCGAAACCCGGGTACCGCCCGGGAGGTCACCCGGGGTAGCGTGCCCCACGCGCCACCAGCGGTCGTTCTTGGCCGCGCGCCGAGTCTCGATCCCGCAGAATGGACATGACCAGGTGCGCCCGAGGCCGTTCGGGCGCGGACGTCGACGCGGTCCTCCGGTCCGCTCCGTCCGCCGGCCCGGCCGCTCGGCTGGCGCACTCGTGAGACGGCGTGGAAGAGAGAATCGATTCTTGTGAGTGCTGCGATGCGAAGCCGTACCCCGGACCGCCTGTGCGCCGAGGCGGTCGAACTGGCCCGTACGGCGGCCGAGGAGGCCGCGCACCCCGGGCAGGTCGGTGACCACGTCGAGGTCGTCGCCGACGGGGACCGCGTCGTCACGCACTATTTCCGCTGCCTCGACCCCGGCTACCGGGGCTGGCGCTGGGCCGTCACCGTCGCCCGCGCCTCCCGCGCCAAGAACGTCACGCTCGACGAGACGGTTCTGCTGCCCGGCCCCGACGCCCTCCTGGCTCCCGAATGGGTGCCGTGGAGCGAGCGGCTGCGCCCCGGCGACCTCGGCCCCGGGGACCTTCTGCCCACCGAGGCCGACGACCTGCGCCTGGAGCCCGGCTGGACGGGCGCCGAGGAGCCGCCGCCGAACTCCGTCGTCTCCCCCGAGTCCCTCTCCCACGAGCTGACCGACCTCGTCGACACGGAGGACGCCGAGGTGGCGGCCGGCTCGCCCGCCGCCCAGCCGACCGCCCCCGCGCGCGGGTCCCTCACCGCCCTCGCCGAAGAGCTCGGCATGCGGCGCGCCCGCGTCCTGTCCCGCTACGGCCTGCACATCGCCGCCGACCGCTGGGACGAGTCGCACGGCGCCAAGACGCCCATGGCGCAGGCCGCGCCCGCCCCCTGCGTCAGCTGCGGCTTCCTCGTCCCCATCGGCGGTTCCCTCGGCCAGGCCTTCGGCATCTGCGGCAACGAGTTCGGCGCGGCCGACGGTCATGTCGTCTCCCTCTCCTACGGCTGCGGCGGCCACTCGGAGGCCGCCGTCATGCCGAAGCCGCCGCGCCCGGCGCCGCCCGTCATCGACGAGACGGTCGTCGACCTGCTGCCGATGCGGGACACGGCGGACGGGGCGGCGGGGGACGAGGACCTGGGGCACGCTTAGCCGTTCGCGGCGGCGGCTCCCCCGTGTGACGTCCGGCTGCCGCGCCAGGGCTCCCCGTCCGGTGTGCGGGGCGCTTGCGCGGTCGCCGACACCTGTACGCCGGGAGCCCGCCGGACGGACGGCCCGCCTCCTCATCGGCACCTCGGTGCGCAACGGGACCCGGACGGGCCCGCTTCCGTCGTCCATGAGCCGTGCGACGCGCGGCGGGCGTCACGCGCGCGTCGGCGCGCCCGGTCCGGCCGGCCGGGCGGTGGTGCACGGGCTCCGGCGTTCGCCCCGCGCGTCGAGACGCCGGCCCCCTCCGGGGACACGGCGCCGCGCGCGAACCTCACGGAGCCGGCCGAGGGATGCGACGTGCCCCCGTGCGAAGCCGCGGCCGAGGCGAGGCCGACCGGGTGCCGGCCCCCGGCGGCGAACAGGCGCGCCACGCACCCGAAGACACCGGTTACACGGCCGCCGGGGCCCGGCGGGCCGGTCGCTCGTCCCCTGCGTCGGCCGGTCCCGCGCGCCCGCGTCCCGGTTTCGGCTGCCCCGCCGACTACGCCGCCGCCCCGGTGGCCGGACGCGGGGGGGGCGCCGCGTCACGGAGTGCGGGAGGAGCCGGTCCGGCCCCGGCGGGAGCCGGCGTAGGCCGCCCGGCGGACGGCGGCGAACCGGGGGCCGGGTTCGAGCCCCGGCAGGTGGTGGGCGTAGATGTCGTAGCCGAGGGTGGTGCCGGGGGCGGCGTCCCGCGGGTTCTCCAGGGTCAGTACGGCGAAGGTCCGCCAGTTCTCGCCGCGCCCGGCGGCGCGCAGGTGGAAGACCAGGGTGCCGTCCGCCAGGGCGCGGGAGACCGCGCGGGGATCGCCCGGCAGCCGGCGGTGGCCGGGAAGCGGCCGGGGGACCGCCGTCAGGACTCGGAGGCGGCCTCCCACGCGGTGGGCGAGGAGGCTGGAGTACGGGCCCGTCAGGGCGGTGCGCCGGACGAGCGGGAGGTGGCGGGCCCGCCGGCCGCTGCCGCTCGTCGTGAACAGGAGGTCCAGCGGGCGCCCCGCGCCGCCCGCGTCGTGCACCCGCACGGCGAGGCCGTAGGCGTCGGGCAGGGCACGCGGCAGGCCCATCGCCCGGGACCAGCGCGCGGTCACCGGGTAGCGGGCGGGCCTGTCCAGCCACTCCACGTCCCACGGCCGCCGGCCGTCACCGCCGACGACGTCGAGGCGGCCGTCGGCCAGTACGCCGTCCGGGTGCAGCGCCGGAGCGCCCCGCAGCCGGGCGGCGGCGCGGAAGGCGGCGTGGGCCCATCCGTCCGCGGTACGGGCGCGGGCGGGGCTCTCCGGTGTCCTGGACGTCCCCGCCGTCTCGGCGTCCGGCCGCGTGTGCTCGCTCATGCCGTGCCGAGTACCCGGAGGGCGGGCGGCCATCCGCTGTCGGCGCGTCAGGCCGCGGGCGCGTCCGCCCGCCGTCACGCGGGTGTGCCGCCCTCGGTGGGGGCGAGGTAGGCGGCGATGCCCCGCTGGTTCCGGACGAGGCGCAGGCACAGGTCCCGGAATTGGCGGAGTTCGGTGTCGGTGAAGCCGTGGAACAGCGCTCCCATCGCCCGTCGTGTCGGCTCCCGGAAGGCGTCCAGCCACTCCAGGCCCGCCGGGGTGATGCGGGCGAGGACGGAGCGCCGGTCGTCGGGGTCGGGGTCGCGCCGGACGAGCCCTTCGCGTTCGAGCGTGTCCACCAGGCCGGTGGCGTTGCGCGGGGTCATGCCGGCGGAGCGGGCGAGGTCCCCGAGGTTCGTACCGGCCGCGCCGGCGGCGCGCAGCCGGAGGAGGACGTCGACGCATCCGGCGCTGAGACCGCGGCCTTCCGAGCCCTGGGACCGCAGCCGTTCGACGGCCTTGTGCGCGGCGCGCGCGGCGGCCGCGGCCTCCAGGCGGAGGGTGGCGTCCGTGGCCATGAAATCGGCCATCAGGGCGCGGGTTCCGGGGTCGTAGAGGGTGCCGTCGGGGTCCTGGGAGAGGTCGGGGAAATTGGTTACGTGCTTCATAATGCAGTAGTACTCGATCTTGACGGGGGTGGTCAACGGGGAGCGGCGGCGCGGCGGACGGTACGGGCGCGGCCCCCGCGGTGCCCTCCGGCCTCCCGCACCCCGCCGCCCTCGCGAACACCCGCACGGTACGTTCACCCTTGCAAGGCCCACCCCGTGGGCAGAGCTGTACGCAGAGGAGACGAGACGACGTGAGCGGCACAGCGACGGACCCGTTCGGTACCGGCCGCCTCCGCCGGGGGGTGCTGGACGCCTGGGCGGCGTCGGCGGCCCGGTTCCGGGAGGACGCCAACGCCGAGGAGGACCTGGCGCTCGGCGGCTACCGGGACCGTCTCGTCGTCGAGCTGGCGCAGAACGCCGCCGACGCCGCCGCCCGGGCGGGTGTGCCGGGCCGGCTGCGGCTGACGCTGCGTCCGGCGGAGGGCGACGGGCCGGCGGTGCTCGCGGCGGCGAACACCGGAGCGCCCCTGGACGCGGCGGGCGTGGAGTCGCTCGCGACGCTGCGGGCGTCGGCCAAGCGGGAGGAGACGGGCGCGGCGGGCCGCTTCGGGGTCGGCTTCGCGGCCGTGCTGGCCGTCAGCGACGAGCCCGCCGTACTCAGCCGTTCGGGTGGTGTCCGCTGGTCGCTCGCGGAGGCGCGCGGGCTCGCGGAGCAGGCGGCCGCCGAGGCGCCCGCGCTCGGCGACGAGTTGCGCCGCCGCGAGGGCCACGTCCCGCTGCTGCGGCTGCCGTTGCCCGCCGAGGGCGCGGCGCCCGAGGGCTATGACACCGTCGTCGTGCTGCCGCTGCGCGACGGCGCCGCGCAGGATCTCGCCGAGCGGCTGCTCGCGGGCGTGGACGACGCCCTGCTGCTGGCCCTCCCCGGGCTGCGGGAAGTGGTCGTCGAGCTGCCCGGCGCGGCCCCCCGTACCCTGACGACCCGTCAGGAGGCCGGTCACGTCGTCGTCGAGGACAGCGCGGGGGAGACCACCCGTTGGCGTGTCGAGCGAGCCGGCGGCCGACTGGACCCGGCGCTCCTCGCGGACCGGCCCGTCGAGGAGCGGCTGCGCCCGAACTGGGCGCTGACCTGGGCGGTTCCGGTGGGCCCGGACGGCGCCCCGGCCCGCCCCCGGACCGCGCCGGTGCTGCACGCCCCGACCCCCACCGACGAGCCGCTGGGCCTGCCCGCGCTCCTCATCGCCACCTTCCCGATGGACCCGACGCGCCGGCACGCCGCGCCCGGCCCGCTGACCGACTTCCTCGTGGGCCGCGCCGCCGAGGCGTACACCGCGCTGCTGCGCGAGTGGCGTCCCGTGTCGGCCGGCGCCCTCGACCTCGTCCCGTCGCCGCTGGCGCAGAGCCCGCTCGACGCGGAACTGCGCAGCCTGGTGCTGGAGCGGCTGCCGAGGGTCGCGTTCCTGCCGAGCGCGTCCCCCGCGCCGGAGGGCGAGGAGGCGTACGCGCTGCGGCCCGCCGAGGCGGAGATCGTGGAGGGCGCGGGCGCGGACACCGTGGCCGTGCTCGGCGAGCTGTTCCGCAGCCTGCTGCCGGCGGGGCTGGAGCGCCGCCAGGAACTGCGCGCGCTCGGGGTGAGCCGGGTGTCGCTGGGGGAGACCATCGACCGGCTCGCGGGCGTGGAGCGCACGGCCGAGTGGTGGTGGCGGCTGTACGACAGCCTCGCCGGGGTGGACCCGGACCGGCTGAGCGGCCTGCCCGTCCCGCTCGCCGACGGCAACCGCACCGCGATCGGCCCCCGCCAGGTCCTGCTGCCGCCCGCGGGGCCCGACGCCGACGCCGAGGCGGCGGCCGGCGCGGAACGGCTCTCCCGGCTCGGCCTGAAGATCGCCCACCCGGCGGCGGCCCACCCGCTGCTGGAGAAGCTGGGCGCCACGCCCTCCTCGCCCCGCGCGGTCCTCACCACCCCCCAGGTGCGGGCGGCGGTGGCCCACTCGCTCGACGCGGCGGAGGCCTGGGACGAGGACACCCTCGACCCCGAAGAGCTCGCCGACACCGTCCTCGCGCTCGTCCGCGACGCCCACCTCGCCCCCGGCGACGAACCGTGGCTCGCCGCGCTCGCCCTCCCCGACGAGGACGGCGAGCCGGCCCCGGCCGGCGAACTCGTCCTCCCGGGCAGCCCGTTCGAGCGCGTCATCCGCCCCGGCGAGCTCGCCGCGTGCGACGCCGCGCTGGTGGAGCGCTGGGGCGAGCAGCCCCTCACCGCCGTCGGCGTCCTGGCGGACTTCGCCCTCGTCCGGGCCACGGACGTCGTCCTCGACCCGGACGAACTGGAGCCGCGCGACGGCGACTTCCCCGAGCCCGACGACGCCGGGCTGCTGGACGCCGTCGACGTGTGGTGCGAGGACATCCTCGACGGACTCCCCGAGACGCCCGTGCCGCCCGTGGCGACGGAGCTCGTCGCCGTCCGCGACCTCGAACTGGTCGACGACGACGCCTGGCCGCAGGCGCTCGCCATGCTGGCCCGGCCGCCGCTGCGCGACGCGCTCACCGCGCCCGTCCGCGTCCTGCTGCCGGACGGCACCACGCGGAGCGTCCGCCCGTACACCGCCTGGTGGCTGCGCGGCCACCCGGTCCTGGACGGCCGCCGCCCCGCCGGCCTGCGCGCCGCCGGCGGCGACCCGCTGCTCGACGGCCTGTACGAGGAGGCGGACGCGACCGGCTTCGCGGACGAGCAGGTGCTGCGCGCCCTCGGCGTCCGCACCACCGCCGCCGCCCTGCTCGACGAACCGGGCGGCGCCGCCGAACTGCTGGCCCGCCTCGCCGACCCGGACCGCCCGGTGCGCGCGGACCGGCTGCACGCCCTCTACGGCCTGCTGGCCGCGCTCGACCCCGAGGAGGTGACGCTCCCCGACGCGCTGCGGGCCGTCGTCGACGGCGAGGTGCGCGTCGTGGACGCGGCGGACGCGCTGGTCGCCGACGCGCCCGACCTCCTCCCGCTGGCCGCCGGGCTCCCCCTGCTGCCCGTCCGCCCGGACCGCGCCGCCGACCTGGCGGAGCTGTTGCAGGTGCGAAGGCTGAGCGAGGCGGTCCCGGCGGTGGTGGAGGCGAGCGCCGGGGAGCCGCGCGAAGTCCCGGACGGCGTCCGCGTCCTGCTCCCGGACGCGCCGGCCTCGTACGTCGAGCACGAGGAACTGGTCGTCGACGGGGTCGAGCTGGACTGGCGGCTCGGCCCGGACGGCGTCCTGCATGCCACCACGCTGGAGGGCGTGGCCGCCGGCCTCGCCTGGGCGGCCGGCCACTGGGCCCGCCGCTTCGAGGCCGCCGCGCTGCTGGAGGACCCGTCGCGGACGGCGGAGCTGGCGCGGGACCGGTGGTTCGACTGACGCCGGCGCCCAACGGCGGGGCGCGGCGCGGCGCTTGCGGCGGGTGAGGATTCGGTGCGGCGGGGGCGCGGGGCGCAGCGCGCCCCGAACCCCCGCGCCCGGGTGGTGCGTTACGGGAGCGGGGCGGGACGGGTGCGCCCCTCCGGCGCTACGCTGCCCGGTATCCGATCGGACGCACGGGGGTGCCGCATGCCGGAGATACTGCTGCCCAGGGAAGGCGATTGGCGCGTCTTCACGCCGGAGGCGCGTGAGGCGGCCGAACGCCGGGACCTGGGGGAGCTGTTGGAGGTGTACGCGCTGACGAACGGCTTCTCGCGCAAAAGCCTCAACAGAGTCTACGAATTCGCGCGGGGCGTCGTCCGTCACAACCACGGGAAGCCGGCGCAGGCGTTCCACCTCGACGACATGACCGAGGTGGCCGCGAGGGCCACCCATCGCACGTACAACGGCCAGTTCGACGCGGTGTACTTCACTTTCACCGTCGCCTGCGCGAACGGCGGTTCGCTGAAGCTCGACGCCTACTACAAGCGCCAGGGCGACCACGGGCACCGGTACTACGGGCTGGGCGAGGCGCTCCGCAAACACGTCGCCGCCCGGCGGCTGCCGGCCGACCGGGAACGGCTCCGGCAGGGACACGAGGTCTTCTTCGGCGACTTCGGCCTCAGCCGCGACGGCCTGATCTGGAAGGGGAAGAAGCCCGTGCCATGGGAGCGCGTCGGGCCGGCGCGGGTGAAGGAGGGCTGGGTGACGGTGGAACTGTCCGGCGGCTGGACGAAGAAGTGCACCCGTGAGATGGGGGACGTGCCGGACTACGAGGTGTTCCTGGCACTCTTCGCGGAGCTGCGGGAGCCGCTGCCGCGCATCGGCTGAGGGGGAGTCGAGGCGCGGTGGGGCGGGGGTGGACCTCGGGCGGGGGCTCGACGGGTCCTGACGGGCTCCGACGCCCGACGGGGGGCCTGCCGGGCCCCGACGGGTTCCGACGGGTGTGGGCGGGCCCGCCGGCAGGAGATCCGAACGCGGGTCACCGCCCGGCGCGGGCGGTGCGGGAAGGGCCCGGCGCGGAGGCGCTCCGGCGCGGAGGGGTCCGCCCGGAAGAGCCCGGCCCGGCGGGCCCGCGCGCGGGACCGCCGCCCCAGGAACCGCACTGCTCCCCGGTTCGTCTCCCCGCCCGACAGAACCACCTCTAACATCCCGTCAGGAGACACCACCCCCATGCGCGCTCCCCGCCCCGTCCACCACAGGCTCGCAGCCACCGCCCTGGCCGGCGCCGTGACGCTCGGCGCCGCTCCCGCCGCCTCGGCCGCCTCCGCCACGGGCCCGGCCCCCGCCGGCCGGACCGCCGCCGCGCCGGCCGTCGCCGAGGTGGCGTACACGGCGAAGGAGCGCAAGGAGGCGCTCGCCTACTGGACGCCGGAGCGGATGCGGAAGACCGGCCGGGCCGTGGACCTGGGGAAGACCGGCCCGCTGGCGAAGCCCTGGAAGGGCGTGCGGATGAAGACCGTGGGGCGGCTGTTCTTCGTCAACGCCAGTGGTGAGGACACCTGGTGCACCGCCACCGCCGTCCGCGGCGGCAACCGTTCCGTGGTGATGGCGGCCGCACACTGCGTCCGCCGTCCGGCCTCGCCCTTCAACACGTACACGGACCTCGTGTTCGTGCCGGGTTACGACAAGGGGAAGCGCCCGTACGGCGTCTTCCCGGTCTCCGGGACCGTGACGCCCGCCTCCTGGGCCAAGGACGCCGTCGGCGACGTCGCCGCGCTGACCGTCGACCCGGTCAAGGGGAAGAAGCTGACGGACGCGGTCGGCGGCCAGTCGATCGCGTTCGACCGGAAGCCGGGCGTGAAGGTGACGTCCTTCGGCTACCCGGCGTCCCGCCCGCAGCGCGGCGAGGAGCTGCTGACCTGCGCGGGAACGACCAAGGCGGGACCCGGCGACGAGCTCGTGATGCCCTGCGACATGGCGGGCGGGTCGAGCGGTGGTCCCTGGCTGGCCGGTTTCGACGCCAAGTCGGGCCTGGGGACGCTGGTGTCGGTCAACAGCCACGGCGACTCCCCGGACGGCAGCCGGACGATGTCCGGCCCCCGCTTCGGCGCGGTCGCGAAGGCCGTCTACGAGCGGGCCCAGCGCCGCTGAGCCGCGCTGCGCGCGGGACGCCGGCAGATCCGGTGGGGCACCCGGGCGTGCGCCGGACCGGGGGTCGGCCGCAGCACGCCCGCTGACCGCGCGGTCCCGTCGGCGGGTCGCGCCGGCCGGCCGGGTGCGGTGACGAGCCGTCCGCCAAGGGGTGCCCGCCTCCCCCCGGCGCCTCGCGGGGGCGCTCGGCGCTTCAGTTCGCCGGGAAAGCTCCCCGCGCGCATGCCTCCGCCGCGAACGCGCGGAAGTCGCGCGCCTCCCGTCCCGTCATCCGCCGCACCTCGCCCGTCACCCGGTCCTCCGCCCCGGCCGCGATGTCCTCGTCCAGCCGCGCCGGCAGCGCGACGAAGGGCTCGGGCAGACCGTCCGCGACGAGCCGGTCCCGCAGGACCGGGGCGGGGACGGGCCGGTGGCGGACCGGGCGGCCGGTGACGTCCGTGACGACGGCCGCCGCCTCGGCGTAGCTCAGGGCGCGCGGGCCGGTGAGGACGAGGTCGCGGCCGGGCGCCACCGGGTCCGTGAGGGCGTGTGCCGCGACGGCCGCGATGTCGTCCGCGTCGATGAAGGCGACGCGCCCGTCGCCGGTCGTCGTCACCAGCTCCCCGTCCTCGCGGAGGCTCCGGGCATGCGCGTGGTGGCCGGTGAAGTTCTGCGTGAACCAGGACGGGCGGAGCACCGCCCACTCCGCGAACAGGCCGTCGGCCGGCGCCTCGTGGACCTTCCCGCCCCCGTCCGCCGGCGGGGAGCGCGGACGAGCTCAGCAGCACGGCGCGGCGTACGCCTGCCGCCCGGGCCCGGTCCATGAAGGGCGACATCACGGCGGCGGGGTCGGACGCGCCGCCGCCGCTCGGCCCGGACACCCCGCCGCGCGAGCGCGTCCCCGCCCTGCTCGACGCCGTGCTCCGCTTCAAGCCGGGCCGCCGGCACCTCGCCCTCGCCCTCGCCCTGGAGGAGGCGGGTGCCGGCAGCCCCTACGGGGGCGACCCCACTACGGGTGGTGGCACGAGGTGCTCGCGGACGCGCTGCGGCGGCTGCCGGGCGGGAATCCCGACGAAGCCTCCTTCAACGCCCACGCGCTGCTCGCCGCCGTCCGCGCCGACCTCGTCGAGCACCTCGTCGGCGAGCGCGGCCAGGACCCGGACCGGCCGCGCGCGGCGCCGGCCGCCCACGTCCGGCGGATGCTCGGCGACTGAGGCCGCTCAGGCGACCGGCGTGCGCCCCCTCCCGTCCTAGGCTGGAAGTACGGCATCAGGACAGGGCCGATCCGGTCCGGGATTCGGGAGGCCGACATGACCAGGAAAGTGGCGGACTGCCGCAGGTACCCCAGCGAGTCGGGGTGCACGCTCACGATCTCCGGCGAGGAGGACGAGGTCCTGCGGGCCGCGGCCGAGCACGCCGTGTCCGTGCACGGGCACGAGGACACACCGGAGCTGCGCGAGAAGCTGCGGGACTTCCTGGAGGACGAGCGGCCGTCGGCGTGAGACCGCTGCCCGCATCCGGACGCCGGCCGCCGCGCGCGCGACGGCCGGCGTCGGACGCGCCCGAGGCCGGGAACTCCACCTGAGCCGGGGAGCCCTACCTCACGCCGGGAAGGCCGCTTGGGCCGGGGAGCCCCCACCTCACGCCGGGAACCGCCGTCCCACCCACCGCCACGCCACCTCCAGCACCACCGCGGCTGCCGCCGCGATGCCCACCGCCGCCCACGGCAGCGTCGTGCCCACCAGCTTCAGGGCGAAGAACCGCTGGAGCCATGGCACACCCAGCACTACCAGGAACGCCACGCCCATCGCCGCGACCAGCAGCACCCGCCACCATGTGTACGGCCGGGCGATGATCGCCAGCACCCACATCGAGATCAGGAACAGGGTGAGCGTCGCCGCGCTGGTCTCCGCGTCCAGGGCGCCGGCGCCCGTGTAGTGGTGGCGGGCCAGCAGGTAGGTGGCGAAGGTGGCGAGGCCCGCGATGAGGCCGGCCGGGACGGAGTAGCGCATCACGCGCCGGACGAAGTGCGGTTTGGCGCGTTCCTTGTTGGGCGCCAGGGCCAGGAAGAAGGCGGGAACGCCGATCGTCAGCGTGGACAGCAGCGTCAGGTGCCGGGGCAGGAACGGGTACGGGACGCGGGTGCAGACGACGAGGATGGCCAGCAGCACCGAGTACACGGTCTTGGTCAGGAAGAGCGTCGCCACGCGCGTGATGTTGCCGATGACCCTGCGCCCCTCGGCGACCACCGAGGGCAGCGAGGCGAAGCTGTTGTTGAGCAGCACGATCTGCGCGACGGCCCGGGTCGCCTCCGAACCGGCGCCCATGGCGACGCCGATGTCCGCGTCCTTCAGCGCCAGCACGTCGTTGACGCCGTCGCCGGTCATCGCGACCGTGTGCCCGCGCGCCTGGAGCGCCCCGACCATGTCCCGCTTCTGCTGCGGCGTGACGCGGCCGAAAACCGACCCCTCGTCGAGCTCCTCGCCCATGGCCTCGCGCTCGGCGGGCAGCTTGCGCGCGTCGACGGGCGACTCGGCGCGCGGCAGCCCGAGCTTGGCGGCGACCGCGCCGACGGAGACCGCGTTGTCGCCGGAGATGACCTTCGCGGCGACCTTCTGCTCGTCGAAGTAGCGCAGGGTGTCGGCCGCGTCGGGGCGCAGCCGCTGTTCGAGGACGACGAGGGCGGCCGGGCTGACGTCCTCGGCGACGCGCGGGTCGTCCAGCCCGCGGCCGTCGGCGGCGCGCGCGAGCAGGAGGACGCGCAGGCCCTGGGAGTTGAGCTCCTCGACCTCGTCGAGCGCCCGGTCGCCCTCCCGGAGGAGCACGTCGGGCGCGCCGAGCAGCCAGGTGGCGGAGTCGCCGTCGGGGGAGTGGAGTTCGGCGCCGCTGTACTTGCGGGCGGAGGAGAAGGGCAGCGCCTCGGCGCAGCGCCAGCCCTCGCCGTCGGGGTAGGCGTCGACGATCGCCTGGAGGCTGGCGTTGGGGCGCGGGTCGGACTCGCCGAGGGCGCCGAGCACCCGGCGGACGTACGCCTCCTCCAGGTCGGAGAGCAGCCGCAGGTCGGAGACGTCCATGCCGCCCTCGGTGAGGGTGCCGGTCTTGTCGAGGCAGACGACGTCGACCCGGGCCAGGCCCTCGATCGCGGGCAACTCCTGGACCAGGCACTGCTTGTTGCCGAGCCGGATGACGCCGATCGCGAAGGCGACGGAGGTCAGCAGCACCAGCCCCTCGGGGACCATCGGCACGATGCCGGCGATCATGCGCCGGACGGCCTCCCGCCAGTCGTGGTCCTGCACCACGAGCTGGCTGATCACCAGCCCGACGGCGGTGGGGACCATCATCCAGGTCACGTACTTGAGGATCCGGCTGATGCCGGTGCGCAGTTCGGAGTGGACGAGGGTGAAGCGGGACGCCTCCTCGGCGAGCTGCGCCGCGTACGCCTCGCGGCCCACCTTGGTGGCGGCGAACGCGCCGCCGCCCGCGACCACGAACGAACCGGACATGACCGTGTCGCCGGGCTTCTTCAGCACCGGGTCGGCCTCGCCGGTCAGCAGCGACTCGTCGATCTCCAGGCCGTCGCTCTCCAGCACCTCGCCGTCGACGACGCACTTGTCGCCGGGGCCGAGTTCGATCACGTCGCCGAGGACGATCTCGCCGGTGGCGAGGGCGACGGGCGCGCCGTCGCGGCGGACGGTGGGCTTGGACTCGCCGATGACGGCGAGCGAGTCGAGGGTCTTCTTGGCGCGCAGCTCCTGGAGGATGCCGATCGCGGTGTTGGCGACGATGACGAAGCCGAAGAGGCCGTCCTGGACCGGGCCGACGACCAGGATGATCAGGAAGAGGACGCCGATGATGGCGTTGAACCGGGTGAAGACGTTGGCGCGGACGATCTCGCCGACGGAGCGGGAGGAGCGCACCGGGACGTCGTTGACCTCGCCCCGGGAGACGCGCTCGGCGACTTCCGCGGCGGTCAGGCCGGGGTGCGCGGCCGGCTCGGAGCGCCGGGAGGTCCGGGGCGTCGGGGACGACGCGGCCTGGGCGGCGGTGTCCGTGCCCTCCCGCGCCGTGCCGGAGGCCGCACCCCGCGCCTCGTCCGCACCCCGCGCCTCGTCCGCGGCCTGCGCTTCACCCGAGGTCTGCGCCGGATCGCTCATGCATCCGACGGTACGGGCGTTCAGCCCGTTTCACCTTCCGAAGGAACGCTTTCGGCCGTCTTGCGCGCGTTCTCCCGCGCCGCCGCGTGTCGCTTGATCGCGGCGTCCCGTCGGCGGACGTACCAGATGCCGACGCAACCGAGGCCGGCGCCCGCCAGGCAGGTCCACAGCCACCACAGGTGGCCGCCGTCGGAGAGCCGGCCGTAGAAGGGCAACTGGACGAGGAAGAGGACGAACCAGACGATCGTGCCGCCGGTGATGGTGGCGACGACATTGCCCTCCAGGGGCTCCGGCGCCTCGTGCCTGGGTGTCCACTTCGTCATGGCGGCCAGCCTAGTCCGTCCCTGATGGGTGATCTTGGTCGGATCCCCGTCCCTATAGGGGTCTACGCGCGGAGATAGCAATTCGCGGCTTGTTTATTCATACTGAAACGAGTCGGATCTGATCGCTTGCTTTTGTATGAACGTCCAGCCACATCCGATCCGGCCCCTCCCCGCAACCGCTCCGTGGGCCTCGGCCCCCGTCCCGTACGTCTGAGGTCCCGCATGTCCTCCTCGGCCACCGCACCGGTCGACGCCCAGCAACCGTCCCCGACGCCGTCCGGCGGTCCGCTCGACCGCTGGTTCCGGATCACCGAACGGGGTTCGTCCGTCGCCCGCGAACTGCGGGGCGGCCTCGCCACGTTCTTCGCGATGGCGTACATCATCATCCTGAACCCGATCATCCTCGGGGCCGGCCAGGACAAGTTCGGGCACCAGCTCGACAACGCCCAACTGGTCACGGCCACCGCGCTGATGGCCGGCCTCTCCACCGTCCTCATGGGCGCCATCGGCAACGTCCCCATCGCCTGCGCCGCCGGCCTCGGCATCAACGCCGTCGTCTCGCTCCAGCTCGCCCCCAAGATGAGCTGGCCGGACGCCATGGGAATGGTGGTCCTCGCCGGCCTGGTGCTGATGCTCCTGGTGGCGTCCGGCCTGCGGCAGCGCGTGATGGACGCCATCCCCAACGGCCTGCGGCGCGCCATCGCCATCGGCATCGGCCTGTTCATCTCGCTGATCGGCCTGGTCGACTCGGGCTTCGTCACCCGCAACCCGGACGCCGCCCACACCACCGTCCCGCTGGGCCTCGGCCAGGGCGGCCAGCTGCACGGCTGGCCGGTGCTGGTCTTCGCCGCCGGGCTGGCGCTGACCTTCATCCTGGTCGTCCGCAAGGCGCCCGGGGCGATCCTGATCGGCATCGTCGTGATGACCTTCGTGGCGATCGTGATCAACGAACTGGCCGTGATCCCGGATGCCAACTGGGGCCTCAGCATCCCCCGCATCCCCGACAGCGTCGTCGCCACGCCTGACTTCGGGCTCGTCGGGAACATCAGCCTCTTCGGCGGTTTCCACGAGGTGGGCCTGCTCACCGGCTGCCTGTTCGTCTTCACCGTGCTGCTGTCCGGGTTCTTCGACGCGATGGGCACGATCATCGGCGTCGGCGAGGAGGCCGGGCTCACCGACGAGAACGGTCAGCTGCCCAACATGGGCAAGATCCTGATGGTGGACGGCGTCGCCGTCGCCGCCGGCGGCCTCGGCTCCGCCTCCGCCAACACCTGTTTCGTCGAGTCCACCGCCGGCGTCGGCGAGGGCGCCCGCACCGGCCTCGCCAACCTGATGACCGGCGGCCTCTTCCTCCTCGCCCTGATCTTCACTCCGCTGGCGACCGTCGTCCCGTCCCAGGCCGCGACCCCCGCCCTGCTCGTCGTCGGCTTCCTGATCATGGCGTCCAACGTCAGGGAGATCGACTGGAGCGACTTCACGATCGCGATCCCCGCGTTCCTGACGATCGTCTCCATGCCGTTCACCTACTCCATCACCAACGGCATCGGCATCGGCGTCCTCGCCTTCATCCTCCTCCGCGTCGCCGACCGCCGGGCCCGCGAGATCCCCTGGCTCCTCAACGTGGTGGGCGCCTGCTTCCTCGTCTACTTCATGCTCGACCCGATCGAGCGCGCACTGGGCGTGAAGTAGCTCCTCCCCCCCTCCGCACGGCCACGACGGCCGGGACAGCCGACACCGGCCGCCCCGGCCGTCGCGCCGTCCGGCGTCAGACGCCTCCGACCGCTGGAAGTGGGCACCGAGGGCGCGTGCCCGCCGCCGTGCTCCCCCTCGCGGGCCGTCCCTGGGCCCCCGCCGCTCCCGTGCGCCCGTCCGTGCACACTTTCCTTAGGTGAAATAATGAGTTAATCTAATGAACATGCCGGACCTGTCCCGCACCTCTTCCCCTGAGGTCCCCGATCCCGCGATGAACCCCTCGGACACCCCCGCCGCCGATGCCGGCGGCGACCCCGACACGGACGCCGTCAACGCGTTGCGCTCGGGTGTCATGCGGCTGTCCCGGAGGCTCAAGCACCAGCGGGTCGACGAATCGCTCAGCCCGGCCGAGATGTCCGTCCTGGGCACCCTGGCCCGGTGCGGTTCGGCCACCCCGGGGGAGCTGGCCCGCAAGGAGCACGTCCAGCCGCCGTCGATGACCCGCATCGTCGCGCTGCTGGAGAGCAAGGAACTGGTCAGGCTGGAACCGCACCCCGAGGACCGCCGGCAGAAGGTGGTCACACAGACCGAACGGGCCGAGGCCATGCTCGAAGAGAGCCGGCGCAAGCGCAACGCCTGGCTGGCCGAGCTGGCCGGGCGACTGGACGAGGACGAGTGGGCGACGCTGCGCGCCGCCGCACCGGTACTGGAGAAACTCGCGCACTTGTAGCCCGAGCAAAGGAGGCGAACCCACTTTGAGTACGGGACCCGGAGCAGACTCCGCACCCGCACCGAACCGCCACGACGACGCACGCACCACCCCCCTGACCCGTAAGGGGGGCATGTTCAGCTCGCTCAGGATCCGCAACTACCGGCTCTTCGCCGCCGGCCAGGTCGTGTCGAACACCGGCACCTGGATGCAGCGAATAGCCCAGGACTGGCTGGTCCTCGGCCTCACGGGTTCCTCCGCCGCGGTGGGCATCACCACCGCCCTGCAGTTCCTGCCGATGCTGTTCCTCGGGCTGTACGGCGGCGTCATCGCCGACCGGTGCCCCAAGCGCCTCCTGCTCCTCGTCACCCAGGCGGCGAGCGGCCTGACGGGCCTCGCGCTCGCGGTGCTCACCCTCTCCGGCCACGTCCAGGTGTGGCACGTCTACCTCACCGCCCTGGCCCTCGGCCTCGTCACCGTCGTCGACAACCCCGCCCGGCAGGCGTTCGTCCACGAGATGGTCGGCCCCGCCGACCTCGGCAACGCCGTCAGCCTCAACTCGGCCAACTTCCAGACCGCCCGGCTCGTCGGCCCCGCCGTCGCCGGTGTGCTGATCACCGCCGTGGGCAGCGGCGCCGCCTTCCTCTTCAACGGGCTGTCCTACGTGGCGCCGATCACCGGCCTGCTGATGATGCGCACCTCGGAGCTGCACAAGGCCGAGACCGCCCCGCGCGGCAAGGGCCAGCTCCGCGAAGGGCTGCGGCACGTCCGGGAACAGCCGGACCTGCTCTGGCCGATCGTCCTCATCGGGTTCGTCGGCACCTTCGGCTACAACTTCCCCATCTGGCTCACGGCGTTCGTCAACGACGTCCACCACGCCGGCGCCGGCACCTACGGCCTGCTCAACACCCTGATGGCGGCCGGTTCCCTGGCCGGCGCGCTGCTCTCGGCCCGGCGCGGCAGCTCCCGGCGGCGCGTCATGGTCGGCGCGGCCCTCGCCTTCGGACTGCTGGAGATCGCCGCCGCCCTGTCGCCCACGTTCTGGCTGTTCGCGATGCTCCTGGTGCCCATCGGGATGTTCGGCCTGACGATCAACGTCACCGCCAACTCCAGCGTGCAACTGGCCGTGGCCCCCGCCATGCGCGGCCGGGTGCTCAGCCTCTACATGATGGTCTTCATGGGCGGCACCCCGATCGGCGCGCCCCTCGTCGGCTGGATCACCGACACCTACGGCGCCCGTGCCGGCTTCGCGGCCGGCGGCGTCATCTCCGTCCTCGCGGCGGCCGGCATCGGCCTCGGCCTGGCCCGCGCCGCGGGGCTGCGGCTCCAGGTCGACCTGCGGCGGGGGCGCCGGCCCGTGCGCTTCGTGCCGCGCCGGCCGGTCGGGGGCGAGCCGGAGGCCGGGACGAAGCCGGAGCCGGAGCCGGAGGCTGAGGCCGAGGCGGAAGGGCGGCGCGAGAAGGCCGCGCTGACCACGGCGGCGTGAGGCCGGAGTGAGGCCGGAGTGATGGCTGGGGGGTGAGGGAAGGGCGGGGGAGCGGCGGTGCCGGCCCCGGCCCTTCCCTCACCGGGACGGGCGTCAGTCCGTCTCCCGGCCCACCCGTCGCTCCAGTACCTGCCCCGGCCAGTTCCCCACGGTGAACGTCTCCGTCGGGACGAACCCCTGACCGCGGTAGTACCCGACCAGCGCCCCGTCGTCACCGGCGTAACAGTCCACCCGGAGCAGGTCCACGCCCTGCCGCCGCGTCTCGCTCACCGCGTGCGCGAGCAGCGCCGCGCCGGCGCCCCGGACCGCGTGCCGGTGGTCGGTGACGAGGAGGCGGACGAACACCTCCGGCTCCCCGGCCGGCTCGATGTACGGGGAGGGGCGCGGCGACAGGGTCACGGTGCCGACGGGTATCCCGTCCGACTCGGCGATCCAGACCGTGGACGACGCCAGGTTCTCCCGGACCTTGTCGACGGACGACGACCGCGTCGAGAACGGCTCGGTGCCCCACTGGCCCGTCCGGCCCCGGGCCGTCAGCCACTCGACGGCGCTGTCGAGCATCGCGAGGATCACGTCGAGGTCCTCGACCCCGCCCTTCCTGATGACCAACGGCGCGCCCCCGGTGACGGGCCGGCCGTCCTTCCGCTGTGTGATCTCCATTCGCGCGACACTAACCGGCATGCGCCTCTTTGTCGCTCTGTTTCCCCCGCCCCCCGCCCTGGCCGAACTGGGCGCGGAAGTGCGGAGGTTGCGGGCCCTGCCCGACGCCGGGCGGCGGCTGCGCTGGTCCGATCCCGCGACCTGGCACTTCACCCTCGCCTTCCTCGGGGAGGTGGACGAGGCGGTGCTGCCGGACCTCACCGAACGCCTGGCCCGGGCGGCGCGCAGGCACCCCGCGCACGAGCTCCGGCTCGCGGGCGGCGGCCGGTTCGGCGACCGCGTCCTGTGGGCCGGCGCGGAGGGTGACGTGCCGGTCCTGCGCGCCCTCGCCCGCTCCGCCGGCGCCGCCGCCCGGCGCGCGGGCGCCCCCGTGGACGAGTCCCGCGCCTTCCACGCCCACCTCACCCTCGCCCGCGCCGCCGGGCGCGTCGCCCTCCGGCCGTACGCGGAGGCGCTCGCGGCGTTCCGGGGCTCGCCCTGGGCCGCGGAACGCCTGGAGCTGGTCCGCAGCCGGCTGCCCGGGTCGGGGGTTCCGGGGGAGCGGCCTCGGTACGAGACGGTCCGGGCCTGGGATCTGGGGGGCTGAGGGGGTTCGTTACCCTTCCAAGGTGGACCCGAAGACCAGGAACCGGATCATGACCGGTGCTCTTGCCCTGATGCTCGTCATTGTCGCTGTGGTGGCTGCTGTGCGCTGAGGCCGCCTGCGGCGGGCTGGTGCCCCGGTCCCTCCCCTTCGCCGTTTCCTGGGGCTGCGCCCCAGACCCCCTTTTCGCGGCTCCGCCGCTCGTCCTCAAACGCCGGACGGGCTGGATAGCGCGCCCGGGCGCCGTACTCGGCCCGTCCGGCGTTGAAGAGTGTGCCCAACCCCGCTTACCAGGCGAAAGCCTCCGGCGTCTCGCCCGGCCCCGGGAAGATCTCGTCGAGCGAGACCAGCAGCTCCTCCGGCAGCTCCAGCTCGACGGCCTTGAGCGCCGACCCCAGCTGCTCCACCGTCCGAGGCCCCACGATCGGCCCGGTGACCCCCGGCCGGGCCAGCAGCCAGGCGAGGGCCACCTCGCCGGGGACCAGCCCGTGCGCGTCGACGGCGTCCTCGTACGCCTGGATCCGGTCCCGTACCGCCGTGTTGGCCAGGGCCTCCGCGGACCGGCCCGTCTCGGCCGCGCGGCGGATCGCCCCGCCCAGCAGCCCGCCGCCCAGCGGCGACCAGGGGATGATGCCCAGCCCGTAGGCCCGGGCCGCCGGGATGACCTCCATCTCGGCCCGCCGCTCGACGAGGTTGTACAGGCACTGCTCGCTGACCAGCCCGAACGAGCCGAGCCTGCGCGCCGTCTCGTTGGCCTGGGCGATGTGCCAGCCGGCGTGGTTGGAGGAACCGGCGTAGAGGATCTTGCCCTGCTGGATCAGGACGTCGACCGCCTGCCAGATCTCCTCCCAGGGCGTCTCCCGGTCCACGTGGTGGAACTGGTAGAGGTCGATGTGGTCGGTGCGGAGCCGCCGGAGGCTCGCGTCCACCGACCGCCGGATGTTCAGCGCCGACAGCCGCGACCGGTTGGGCCACTCGCCCTCCGCCCCCGGCTCCGTCGCGCCGAACCCCTTGGTGGCCAGCACCACCTTGTCCCGCCGGCCACCGCCCTTGGCGAACCAGTCGCCGATGATGATCTCCGTCCGGCCGCGGTCCTCGCGGGAGCCGTAGGTGTTGGCCGTGTCGAAGAAGTTGACGCCCGCGGTGAGGGCGGCGTCCATGATCGCGTGACTGTCGGCCTCGTCGGTCCGCGGTCCGAAGTTCATCGTCCCGAGAACGATCCGGCTGACACTGAGTCCCGTGCGCCCGAGCTGCGTGTACTCCATGCGCCCAGCCAACGCCCTGGGGCGGGCCGGAATCAAGGGTGACTCTTTCGAGGGCGCGGCGGGCGCCGCGCCCCGCCGCTCCCGTACGCGCGGGCTACTCCCCGTACGGGCGAGGCCGCCCGTCCCACCGCCACCGCGTGAGCCGTTCCCGGCCCGGGAGCTCGCCGCGGCCGGTGGCCCACAGCAGCGTGGCCCAGGGGTCGGTGTCCGTCGGCGCGTCGGGGAACAGCCGGGCGCGCACGCGGGCGCAGACGCCGGCGGGCGGGTCCCAGGCCAGGCCGAGGCCGGCCGCGAGGTCGTGGGTGTGCAGGAGCGCTTCGACGGTGCCCATGGCGGCGAAACCGGCCGGGTCGGACACGCCGAAGACGTGGTACGCCCGTACGTCCGGCGGGGTCGTCCTGACCATGGCGACCAGCAAGGCGCCGGACGCCTCCAGCACTTGGAGGAGCCCGTCGGGGCCCGCCGCGGGGTCCGCGTGGACGACGTTCGCGGGCCCGCCCGGCCGCCGGCTCGTCCACACGAACGGCACCTCGCCGGTCCGCGGCGGCCGCCGGGGGCCCAACTGGGCGGCGTAGGCGAAGAAGTCGTCGCTCAGGTGCTCCACGGTCTCCCAGCAGGTCCACGCCAGGCTGCCCGCCGGGCGGTCCCAGGCGGACGGGTCGGCCTTCCGGAGGGTGTCCGAGGAGAGGCGGACGACGAGGGCCAGGTCGTCCGCGGCCGAGGCCGCCTCCGACGCCGCTGTCGTGGTCCCTTCCTGGGCCGTTTCCGGGGCTGCCTCCGGGGTCGCTTCCGCCGCTTCGGGGGACGGCGTCGGGGACGGTGCGGGGTCGGGTGTGCTCGTGCTCGCCATGCGGTGAACGTACTCGGCCGCCCGTGCTCTCCGACAGGGGGTTTCACGGATCGGCGGACCGGCGCCGGAGCGCGCGGTACGTGCCGCGCGCGTCCTCCGCGGCCGTTCCCCGCGACGTGTGGCAGGACGTCCGGAGGGCACCCGAGGAAGCGGAGGGCGCCGTCCCGCCCCCACGCGGGACGGTGCCCTTCCGCTCGTCCGGGCGTGCCCCCCAGCGAGCCCTGCCGTCCCCCCAGAGAACAGTCGACAGGGCCGCCCGGACCGCGCCGCGGCGGCGGCGCGCGGGCCGATGTGGAGGCGGCCCGCCCGGGGAGTGTGAGGCAGCGGGAACCGTGCCCGCAAAGCTGTTCGGCCCTGCCCGAATACCCGGCCGGTCAGGGCGGTCGGGCGCGCTTAACATAAGCGGAACGACGGGCCCTTCGTCCGGTACCCGCCCATGCGTTCCGCCATGAGGCCCGCCCCCGCCCGTTTCCCCATCCAGCGACCGGAGGAGGTCGGCCGGCCGTGACCCTGCGTCTGCACTTCGAGGCGGAGGACCTCGCCCGGGTCCGGGTCACACCCGTTCCCGACCCGCTCGCCGAGGCCACGTTCAGCCTGCCGCTGCTGCAGAGCCCCGGCCTGGGCGCGACCGCCTTCGACGGCTGGCGGGAACGGTCGCTGCGACGGCTGACCCCCGCCGTCCGGCCCCTGCTGGAGCTGGCGCCGGCGGGTCTCGACGAGTACGTACCCGAGGCGTTCATCCGGGTCAGGGGATCGGAGTCGCTGGACGACAGCCTGCGGGCCACCTGGAGCATGCCGCGCCGGATCTGGACGGCGGACCTGTCCGTCGCCGAGGAGTGGCGGCCCGCCGTCCCCCGCTGGATCGGTGATCTGCACGCCGGCGACCGCGAGGCCGCCCGGCTCGTCGACCACGGCTTCCGCGCCTACTACGACGCCGCCGTCGCGCCCTACTGGTCCCAGCTCGCCGCCGCCGTCCACGCCGACCGGATCCACCGCGCCCGCGTCCTCGCCGACCACGGCGTCGAGCGGCTGCTCGCCGGCCTGCACCCCACCCTGCGCTGGGAGTCGCCGGTCCTGCACGCGCCCTGCACGCTGGACATCGATCTCCGGCTCGGCGGCCGGGGGGTGGTGCTCACCCCGACGTTCTTCCTCACCGCGCCCGTGCTCCGCCTGGACAGCGCCGACCCCGACGCGCCGCTGGAGATCCGCTACCCGGTCGCCCGGGAGCCGGCCGCCCACCTCGCCGTCCTCGCGCGGCCCGCCGGGACCCGGCGTCACGGTGAACTCGCCCACCTGGAAGCCCTCATGGGCCGTACGCGCGCCCGCGTCCTCGCCGCCGCGGCGTCCGGCGGCAGCACCGCCGAGCTCGCCCGGGCGGCCGACGTCTCCCCGGCCTCCGCCAGCGAACACGCCACCGTCCTCCGCACGGCCGGTCTCCTCACGACGCGCCGCACGGGCCCGTCGGTCCACCACGCGCTGACACCGCTGGGGCGGGCGCTGCTGGAGAACGGGCCGGGCTGAGCGGGCCGCCGAGGGAGGCGGCGGGACGCGGCGGGAAGCCCCCGGGAACGGGTCTCACTCCGCCGCCCGCTCCACGATCAGCAGCGTGCCGTGGCTGCCCGGCAGCACCGCGTGCGGCGTGTCCGCCGGGACGGTGTACAGCGCTCCCGGCCCGACGTCCACCGGCCTCCCCTCGACGGCCAGCCGCAGCAGACCGTCGAGGACGAGCAGCGCCTCGGCGGTCTCGTGCCGCTCCTCCGGCACCGAACGCCCGTCCATCCGCAGCACTTTGACGCACGTGTCCCCCACCCGTCCCACCACCGCCGAACTCCAGGCGTCGGTCAGCCCGCGGGCTACCTCGCTCAGAACGCTCGGACCGGTCACACCGGCGGGGATCTCGTACAGGGACATGGGCGCACGCCTCCTCCGCGGCCGGCCGGGAGCTCCGGCCGCCGCTGGGCTGATCAGGGATGAGGGGAGCGTAGGCGCGTCCGACCGGCGGGTGGTCGACCGTTCGGCAAAGAATCGCGGAGGAGGCGGTCGGGCGGCAGGGGTCAGGCGGCGCGTCCCGGACGCGTGCCGACGACGACCGTGGCGTCCCGTTCGTCGCAGGTCGCCAGGCGCGGCACCAGGCCGCCCGCCGCGAACAGGGCCATGGACCGCATGGCCTGGCGCTCGCTCGTCTCCGTCAGCAGCCGGCCGCCCGGCGCCAGCCACCGGGCCGCCTCGGCGACCACCCGGCGCTGGACGTCCAGCCCGTCCGGGCCGCCGTCGAGCGTCACCCGCGGCTCGTGGTCGCGTGCCTCCGGCGGGAGCAGGGCGATCTCGTCCGTGGGGACGTACGGGACGTTGGCCAGCAGGACGTCGACCCGGCCGCGGAGTCCGGCGGGGAGCGGGGCGTAGAGGTCGCCCTCGTACACCCGCGCCGTCGGGCCCAGGTTGCGCCGGGCGTAGCGGACGGCGGCCGGTTCGATGTCGGCGGCGTGCAGTTCGCGGGGGTCGAGGGCCGCCGCCACCGCCGCGCCCACCGCGCCGGAACCGCAGCACAGGTCGAGGACGACCGAGCCCGGGCGGGCCGTGGCGACGGCCTGCTCGACCAGGAACTCGGTGCGGCGGCGGGGGACGAAGACCCCGGGACCCACGGCGATGCGGAGCCCGGCGAACTCGGCCCAGCCCACGACGTGTTCCAGGGGGACGCCGGAGACGCGCTGCTCCACCAGGGCGTCGAGCGCGGCCGGATTGCCGGCGGCCGAGCCGAGCAACTCGGCCTCCTCCTCGGCGAAGACGCAGCCGGCGGCACGCAGCCGGCTGACGACGGAGGGAAGAGGCGGGGCGGGGAAAGGAGAGGAGGAAAGAGAGGATGTCGTCGACATGAGAGCCTTCCGGGGAATCAGAAGGGCACTCCCTGACGGCGCGTCGCCTACGCGGCGCCCGCGGTCTTCCGAGGGGGGAGCACCCGACCTGCCACTGCGGTAATCGGTCCCACCTCCTCAAGTCGTGCGCGGTCCTGGTGAGCGTCACTGTACCCGACGGGCCGTCCGGCGGCCGGTCGGGGCGAAGTGCCCTGCCGGGCGGGCGGGATGCCGCGCCCGGCAGGCCGTTCAGGGCAGGTCGCGGCGTACGAGCGCCCGCGCGAACGGCTCACCGGACCGACGGGCGTACGTCATGCGCTCGCGGACCTCGAAGAGCGTCCGGGGCCGGTAACCCGGGCCGTCGTCGCAGCAGTCCGTATGGAAGCGGACGCCGGCGTTCAGGAGGACGGAGAGCGTGCGCCAGCCGGCAGTGTCCCGGCGGCGCGGCGGCTGGAACGCGGCTCCCGCCTCGATCAGCGGCTCGGCGCAGCGCGGGCAGCGCCGCGCGGGCTCCCCCGGGCCGAGCCGCGGCTGCTTGTAGGAGGCCCGGCAGGGGAGGCAGACGTGAGAGGTCTTCGCGCGAGGCATGGCGAAGAGGGTAGGCCCCGCCTCGGGCCGGCGGCGAACCGTTTCCGGGCCGGGCGCGCGGGCGGTCAGGCGGACGCGCCGCGCAGGGCGGCCACCGCCGCGCCCGCGTCGCCGTCGTTCTCGGCGGCCTCTTCGAGCGCGGCGGTGAGGGTGGCCTCGTACGTCGCCGTGGCCTCGGCGTGCCGTTCGCGGCCGGTGTCCTTCAGGACGGTGTAGACGCCGCGCTTGTCGTCCTCGCAGACGTCGCGGTACGTGAGGCCGGCCGCGTGCAG
This sequence comes from Streptomyces sp. URMC 126, assembly GCF_051386555.1. Lineage (NCBI taxonomy): Bacteria > Bacillati > Actinomycetota > Actinomycetes > Kitasatosporales > Streptomycetaceae > Streptomyces > Streptomyces sp. URMC 126. The sequence continues at coordinate 257 of NZ_JBPQTX010000049.1, read as the reverse complement.
CCGGCCGACGAGGCGGGTCACGGAGCTCTGGTTGAGGCCCAGCCGGTCGGCCAGTTCCTGCATGCGCAGTTCGCTCCTGGGGGCCGCGGCCAGGAAGCCGAGCGCCCGGTACTCGGAGAGGCCGAGGCCGTGCCGGCGCTGCAACGCGGTGCTCAGCCGGTGCTCGACGTGCGCGTGGAGGGCGAGGAAGCGGTGCCACATCCGGACGTCGGCGGAGGGGGCGGGCTCGGCGGCGGGCTTGGCGGTGGGTTTGGCGG
>NZ_JBPQTX010000048.1:0-30486 GCF_051386555.1 Streptomyces sp. URMC 126 | reverse complement strand
CTACCACCGGGTGCGCTGCCCCGACGGGCTGCGCTGGGCCTACACCCAGGGCCGCATCGAACGGGACGCGGCCGTCCCGCCGCCACTCCCCCCGCCGTGATGCGCAGGCTGCCGCGCAGCTCGATCACGAACCCGCTCGCCGGGTCCGTCAGCCGCAGCTCACCGGTCAGCTCGACGCCCTGGTCCGCCGTGGCCGCCGGGGTCCGCCGCGCGTCCGTCTCGTCCGCCCGCGTGTGCTCGGTCACCACGTCCCCGTCCTCGTCCACTTCGCTCACGTGCTCCGGTTCCTCGCTCTCGGCCGATGTCGGCCGTCCGACGGGCATGCCCCGCGCCTCGGCGACGGCCCGGCCCTCGGCGTCGAAGAGGACGGTGTCCAGGGCGAGCGCCCCGCCGGCGCCCTCCGTGATCCGGCAGACCGTCCACAGTTCCTCGGTCGCCTCACCCGTCACCGCGAACCCGGTCAGATGCGGGGAGAGCAGCGACGGGTCGGGCAGCAGGGCCAGCGCGGGCTGGTAGGCCGACCGGACGAGCTCGGGGTGGACGGGGTGGCCGGGCCGGGGTTCCGTGCCGGCGGGCCGGCGCAGCCGGGCCACGGCCTCGCCGCGCCCGAGCCACACCTCCTCCAGGACGGGCCGGAGGGCGCCCGCCGCCGGGACGCGCCGCCGGAAGGCGTCGCCGTCCAGGCGCTCCGGGCAGCGGGCGAGCACGGCGGCGGGCGGCTCGTGCCCGGCGCTCACGAGGCCGGCGGACGCGGTGCCCCGGGCGCGCCCGGTCCACTCCGCCGCGCCGTCGGCCCGGCTCTCGACCGCGTAGGCCCACTCCCCGTCCGCCGCGCCGGGGGTGACGGTGACCCGCAGCACGGGCGCCGTCCCGGGCGGGACGAGCAGGGCCTCCCCGATGTCGGCGGCGGTGAGGCGGACGTCCTCGGTGCCGGCCGCTCGGGCCACGGCGGTCCGGGCGGCCTCGACGCACTCGGGGCCGTGGACGACCACCGGTCCGCCGTCGGAGGCGGGCGGCGGCAGGAACGGCGTCCCCGGCTCGTCCAGCCGGAACTCGTACGTCCGGGGCAGCGCGTCCAGGTCCTCGACCCAGTGGCTCTCCCGCTGCCAGGGGTAGGCGGGCAGCGGGACGCAGCGTCCGCCGCCGTGGAGGGCGGTCCAGTCGACGGGCGCCCCCGCCTCGTACACTCGGCCGAGGTGGGCCAGGAGCGTCTCGCGCTCCGGCTGGTCGCGCAGCAGGGAGCCGACCGCGACGCCCGGGAGGCCCGCGTCGGCCAGGGTCTCCTGGACGGCCTTGGACAGCACGGGGTGCGGGCTGATCTCGACGAAGACCGTCTCGCCGGCCTCGGCGGTGGCGAGCACGGCCTCGTGGAAGTGGACGCGGCCCCGGATGTTGCGGGTCCAGTACGCGGCGTCGAGGCCGGAGCCGTCGACGAGTTCGCCGGTGACGGTGGAGCGCATCGGGACCGTCCCGGCCCGGGGCGCCAGGTCCCGGAGCTCGTGGGCGAGTTCGTCGAGGAGGGGGTCCATGCGGGAGCAGTGGGAGGCGGCCTCGGCCTTCATGACGCGGCAGAAGACGTCCCGGGCGTCCAGCTCGGCCTTGATCTTCTCGATGCCCTCGACCTCGCCCGCGAGGACGGTGGTGCGGGGGCCGTTGCTGGCCGCGACGGAGACGTCGACGGCGAGCTCGGCGATGAGCCGGTCGGCCTCGTCGGCGGTCAGGGCGGCGACGGACATCGTGCCCTGGCCGGCGACGCGGTCGCGGATGAGGCGGGCGCGGCGGCAGACGACGGCGGCGGCGTCGGCGTGGCTCAGCGCGCCGGCGACGCAGGCGGCGGCGGACTCGCCCATGCTGTGGCCGAGCACGACGTCCGGTGCGACGCCCCAGGCCCGCCAGGTCTCGGCGAGCGACACCTGGACGGCCCACAGCACGGGGTGGACCACGGCGACGGTCTCGTTCACCAGGTCGGTGCCGTCGGTGAGGCGGTCGAGGACGGACCAGCCGGTCTCGGCGCGGACGGCCTCGTCGCAGCGGAGCAGGGCGGCGCTGAACGCCGGGGAGGCGTCCATGAGTTCGCGGGCCATGCCGATCCACTGGGAGCCGTGGCCGGAGAAGACGAAGGCGACGCGCGGGCGGCCCGCATAGGCGGCGTCGGGCGCGTCCTCGGCGGCCTCGCGCAGCCGGGCGGCCAGCGCCTCGTGCCCGTCCCCGACGACGGCGGCCCGGCAGTCGTGGTGGGCGCGGCGGACGGCGGCGGTGTGGCAGAGGTCGGCGAGGGGGGTGGTGCGGCCGGTGGTTTCGAGGTGGCCGGCCAGGTCGAGGAGGCGCTGCCGCAGGGCCTCGGGGGACGCGGCGGAGACGGGCAGCAGGTGTGCGGCGCCCTGCTCGGCGCCGGCCGGCCGCGCGGCGGGCTCGGTGTCCGGGCCGGCCTCGGTGAGGACGAGGTGCACGTTGGTGCCGGAGACGCCGAACCCGCTCACGCCGGCGGTCAGCGGCCTGCCCTCGGCGGCGAGCGGCACGGCGCCGGCGTGCGGGAGGTCCATCCCGGCGGCGTCCCAGTCGACGGCGGAGGTGCGTTCGGTGACGTGCAGGGTGCGGGGGACGGTGCGGTGCTGGAGGGCGAGGACGGTCTTGATCAGGCCGAGGACGCCGGCGGCGGCGCCGGTGTGCCCGATGTTGCTCTTGAGCGAGCCGACGAGCAGCGGGGCGCGGCCCGCGCGGGAGCCGCCCAGGACGGCGGCGATGGCGCCGAGTTCCACGGGGTCGCCGGCGCGGGTGCCGGTGCCGTGCGCTTCGACGTAGTCGACGTCGGTGACCGGGATCCCGGCGTGCTCGTAGGCCAGCTCCAGCATCTGCCGCTGGCCGCTCAACGCCGGGTTGATCATGGTGTCGCTGCCGGCGCCGTCGTTGTTGACGCTCCAGCCGCGGATGACCGCGCGCACCGGGTCGCCGTCGGCGAGCGCGCGGTCCAGCGGTTTGAGGATGACGGCCCCGACGCCCTCGCTGAACACGAAGCCGTCGGCGGCGGCGTCGCCGAAGCGGCAGTTGTCGGAGAAGACGTTCGCGTCGACGAAGCCGTGGTTCTCGGTGTTGGTGAGCAGCAGCTGGGAGCCGCCGGCGATGGCCACCGTGGACTCGCCGGCGGCCAGGCTCTGGCAGGCGAGGGCGATGGCGGTCAGCGAGGACGAGCAGGCGGTGTCCACCGAGAGGCCGGGGCCGGTGACGTCCAGGGCGAAGGAGACGCGGCCGGTGGTGGTGGAGCGGGAGCCGGCGCCGAGCGAGGCGTGGATGTCGGGGTGGCCGACGGACTGCTGGAGCTCCCAGTAGTGGACGTTGGTGGTGCCGACCCAGACGCCGGTGCGGGTGCCGGCCAGGGCGCCGGTGTTCTGCCCGGCGTCCTCCAGCGCCTCCCAGACGGCCTCCATGAACAGGCGCTGCTGCGGGTCCATGCCCACCGCCTCGCGCGGGGAGATCCCGAAGAACGCGGCGTCGAAGCGGTCCACGTCGTCCAGCAGTCCGGACCGGACGCGCGCTCCCGGGATCTCGTACGGCCGACCGAAGCGGGTCGACGGTACGTCACGCACCGTGCAGATCTCGTCCGTCAGCAGTCGCCAGAACGCGTCCGGGCCGTCGGCGCCGGGGACCCGGCAGCCGATGCCCACGACGGCTATGGGAGCGGGCCGTGCCCCGTCGTATTCGCCCATGGTGTACGTGACTTCCTCGATTTCGGCTCGATTCCGAAGGGCCCGCGCGGCCGGCGCCGGCGCGGGTTCGGTCTCCGGCTCTCGGATACGTCACGACTTTCGGCGACGGCACGGAGGGGTTCAACGGGCCGGTCCGGAAACTGCCGGGCCGTCCACGGGATGTCCGGAATTCCGTGCCGACGGTGGCAGCTTCCTGCCTCCGCGTCATGTGGATGTCACATCCAGGTACTTATGCGCGCAACAAACCGGCGCCCGCGGCGTAAAGGCCCGCCTGGAACCGGGAGCGGGCGCCGAGCAGCCGCATGATGTCGGCGACGCGGCGGCGGTAGGTGCGGACGGAGATGTCGAGTTCGCGGGCGGCGACCTCGTCCGTGTAGCCCTCGCCGAGCATGCGCAGGATGCGGGCGCCGGAGTCCCGGCGCAGGCATTCCTGCAGCCGCTGGTAGCGGGCGAGGGGGGCGGCCCGGTACCAGGCCGTCATCAGGATGTCGTAGAGCGCCCGGACCACGCCGGGTGCCCGGACGAGCGACGCCTCGGCGCCGAAGACGGTGGCCTCACCGGCCCTGACCAGCGCCACTCGCTGGTCGACGACGGCCGCCGCGTGCCGTACGCCCGCGGCCAGCCGGATCTCCACGCCGTCGAACAGCGTCGTCAGGCCGGCCAGCCGCGCGTCCGCGGCCAGTTCCGGCGGGGCGAGGATCCGGACCCGGGCCTCGTCCGGGCGCCGGCCGGCCAGCGCCTCCAGCGCCTCGGTCACCAGCCGCAGGGCGTCGCCGACGGGCGGGACGAGGAGGGTCACCGACGTCTCGGCCCGGCGCACCAGGCCGATGAGCGCGTCGACGGCGACGGCGCGGTCGCCGATGACCGCGAGGCTCGATTCCTCCAGCGCCCGGATCTGTGTGGTCTGCATCACGGATTCGATGAGCGGGCGCATCCGTAAAAGCACTTGGTCGACGTCTTCCGCCGGTATGTCGCCGCCCGCCCGCGGGTCTTCGGCGGCACCCGGTTCGCACGGGTCGGGAACCATGTAAAGGGAATTGGGAATACGCATACACGCCCCAGTGAGTTTCTTTGCACCCCGTCCGGTTGGCGGGCTGCGGACGTGACCGCCGGTAAAGGCCGGAGAAAAGCCGGGAAGCGCCGGGGAGAACCGGGAACGCGGGGGCCGCCACCCCGCCTGACGTCCGGACCGCCCGCCTCCCCCGCCTCTCCCGCCTCGGCGATCACAACCCTACCGATCGGTAACGCTACCTACCGTAGTGTTCGAGCGTCAACGCGCTGTAGCGGCCCGACAGCTGCCATTCGGCCACGGCGGCCGGAGCGGACCTCGGAAGGGCGGGCTTTTTGCGCGATGCGCAAACTTGCGGGGCACGCACGTTTCTGTATCGTGTGGAGCATGAGCACCGAGGCCGTGAGAACGACGGCGCGGCAGGAAGCCGCCGGGCGGGAGCGAACGGCGGGCGTGCGGACGACCGCCGCCCCCACCGCCGGACAACTGCCCCCGGAACGACGGAATCCCGGGCTCCGGGAGCGGAAGAAGCAGGCCACGCGGACGGCGCTCGGCCTGGCGGCGCTGCGGCTCGCGGCGGAGCGCGGCTGGGAGGCCGTCCGGGTGGAGGACATCGCGGCCGAGGCCGGCGTCTCGGCCCGGACGTTCAACAACTACTTCTCCAGCAAGGAGGAGGCCGTCATGGCCTCCGGCACCGAACGGGCCGAGCGCGTCCGCGAGGCGCTGGCCGCCCGCCCGCCGGAGGAACCGCTGTGGGACGCCCTCACCCACGCCTTCGCCACCGCGCTGGAGGAGCTCTCGGCCGTCGACCCCGGCACGATCCTGCGCGCGCGGCTGGCCCTGACCCACTCCCAACTGGCGGCCGAGCAGGTGAGATTCGAGGCCGGGATGGCCGCCACCCTGGCCACCGAGATCGCCCGGCGCACCGGCACCGATCCCGAGCGCGACCTGTACCCGCTGCTCGCCGCCACGATCGCCTTCACCACCACCCGGCTCACGTTCGAACACTGGGTGCGCACCGGGTCCCGTACGCCCGTCGCCGAGGCGGTGCGCCGGGAACTGGAGCGCGTGCGCGTCGACCCCTGACCGGCCGCCCGTCCGTACGCCCCCGCTCTGCCTCGCCACCTCCCGGCGCGACGCCTCGGCGGCGGGCGCGCGGCCCGGCGGGACGCGCCGGGCGGGGGCCAAAGGGGGCCCGCAGAGGGCGGCTGTAGGCAACGCCCAAACGGCATCAGGGGGACGCCCGGGCGTACGGCGGAACGGCCGCTGCCCGGCGGCGCGTCCGCGGCATGTGACGGCACCACCCGGCGCGTCGGCACCGCCGGGACATACGCACCCCAGCCATGGCGTCCGCACCACCGGTCACACCCGCACAACCGTCACGTCAGCACCACGGCACCACAGCAGAGCACCACAGCACCACAGCACGGCACCAGGAGCACGTCACCCGCCCCGAGGGGAACTCCCATGTCCCGTACGTCCACCGACACCACCGGCACCCCCGGCCCCCGCGCCGACGAACCGCCGGGCGCCGCGGCCGACTCCAGCGACCCCACCGGCCCCACCGACCCGGCCGCCGAGGCAGCGGCGGGGTGGCGCAAGGTCCCGGTCCTGATCGTCGGCCTCACCGTCCTGCTCGCCGCCATGCTGACGGCCTTCGCGCTGCCGGCCATCAACTCCGGCCCGCACAAGGTGCCGATCGCGGTCGCCGGGCCGGGCCCCGCGGCCGACCGGGTCGAGGACCGGCTGGCGGAGGCCCGGCCCGGCGCGTTCCGCGTCACGAAGGTGCCGGACGCGGCCACCGCCCGGCAGCGGATCGACGACCGTAAGGCGTACGGCGCGATCGTCCTCGGCGCGGCGCCCGGCGACAAGCCCGAGGTGCTGGTCGCCACCACGGCGGGGCCGTCCGTCGCCGCCGCCCTGCGCGCCCTCGCGCCGGCCCTCGACCCGTCCGCGCCCCGCCCCACCGTGGCCGTCCACGACCTGCACCCGCCGACGGAGGACGACCCCAACGCGGCAGGTCTCGCCGCCGGCGCCCTCCCGCTGGTGCTCGGCGGCTACCTGGCGACCGTGGCCATCGTGATGCTGCTCCGCCGGCCGGCCCAACGCGCCGCCGCCTCCCTCGGTTTCTCGGTCCTCGCCGGCTTCACCCTCAGCGCCGTGCTCCAGTACGGCTTCGGCGTCACGGACGGCGACTACGCGCTGATCGCCCTGGCCGTCACCTTCAACACCGCCGCCACCTCCGTCACCATCATGGGCCTCCACGCCCTGCTCGGCGGGCCCGGACTGGGCCTGGGCGCGGCCATGATGATCTTCCTGGGCAACCCCCTGTCCGGCCTGGCCTCCGGGCCGGAGTGGCTGCCCTCCGGCTGGGGCACGTTCGGCCAGTTCCTCCCGCCGGGCGCCGGCGGCACCCTGCTGCGCTCGGCCGCCTTCTTCGACGGTGCGGGATGCGGGCGGGCGCTGGCCGTGCTGTCCTGCTGGCTGGTCGGCGGCCTCGCGCTCTTCGCCCTGGGGTCGCGGCGGGCGGCCGCGCGAACCTCCTGATTCCCTTCTCTTCCTCGAACGCCGGACGGGCCGGTTCGGCCCGTCCGGCGCCTGAGGCGGCCTCAGGCCGCTTCGTCCAGGAACGCCACCACCCGAGCCGGCGCCGCACTCGTCCCCGTGAGTTTCAGCGGAAAGAAGCCCACCATGAACCCGGTCGCCGGCAGCGCCCCGAGGTTCACCAACTGCTGGACGATGAACGCCTCCTTGTCCTGGATCGCGTAGTGGCCGTCCCAGATGTGCCCGGGATCGCCCGTCTCCTCGAAAGCCCGCCGCATCGCCGGAATGGGACGGTCCCACCCGATGGCGTCGGTGCCCAGAACGGTGGCCCCCAGCCCGGTGAGGTACCGGGTCCCCGCCCCCGACATGCCCGGATAGGCGAAGTACCCGGGGTCGCCCAGCCGGAAGCGCTCCTGCCCGGTCCTGATGAGCACCGCGTCGCCCGGCTCGACGTCCCGTCCGGTCGCCGCGATCGCCTGCTTCAGGGCCTCGACCGGAATGGCCTCCCCCGGTTTCGCCCAGGGCCGCACGTCCAGGACCATGCCCGGCCGGTACAGCTCCTCCAGGCCGATGTCGCTGAGGGTGCGGGACGGACGGCCCTCGCACAGCCGGCCGCTGTGCAGCGGGGCGTCCACGTGGGTCCCGCAGTGGGTGCTGATCTCGTGCATGACCTCCCCGGCCGGGCCCTCGCGCCCGGGAAGGTCGTCCGGGTCGCACCCGAAGGAGGCGACCATGAAGTCCCGGCCCCACTCGTCGTGCGTGTGGTAGTCCATGCGCGGGGCGACGACCAGCGCCAGGTCCGGCATGCTCTCCGGGACGAGGTCGAGGTCACGGGGGTCGATGGGGGAGGTGAGGTCGACGATGCGGCTCATGTCGCGGTACCAGCTCTCCGGTTGTCGGTTGCCGGGGGCCGGCCGATCAGCCCCCGCAGTTCGGTCTTGAGCACCTTTCCGTAGCTGTTCTTGGGCAGCGCGGCCACGAACAGGAAGCGGCGGGGCCGCTTGAAGCGGGCCATGTGGTCGAGGCAGTGCGCCTCCAGCGCGGCGGCGAGCGCGGTCCCTTCGCCGGTCCCGCCGCCGTCCGCCCGCACCACGAAGGCGACGGGCAGTTCGCCCCACTCGGGGTCCGGCGCGCCGACCACCGCGGCCTCGGCCACCGCGGGGTGGCGCAGCAGGACCTCCTCCACTTCCCGGGGATAGATGTTGGAACCCCCGGCGATGACGAGGTCCTTGGCCCGGTCGACGAGGGTGAGGAAACCGTCCGCGTCCAGCCGGCCCAGGTCGCCGGTGTGCAGCCAGCCGCCGCGCAGCGTACGGGCGGTGGCCTCGGGGGCGTTCCAGTAGCCGGACATCACGGTGGCCCCGCGGACCAGCACCTCGCCGGTCTCCCCGGCCGGCAGGTCCCGCCCGTCCGGGTCCGCCACCCGCACCTCGACGCCGGTGCGCGCCCGGCCGACGCTCGCCAGGCGGCGGCCCAGCGCCTCGGGGTCGTCCCCCGCGTGGTCCTCCGGCCGCAGGTGGGTGATGGTGCCGGGCGACTCGCCCTGCCCGTAGCCCTGCCACAGCCGCCCGGGGCCGAAGCGGGCGATGATCCGCTCCAGGTCCTCCCCGTACATCGGGGCGCCGCCGTAGAGGACGCGGTGGACGCGCGGGACGAGGTCGTCGGGCAGCAGGCCGGGGTCGAGGAGGCGGCGCAGGATCGTCGGCACCGCGAAGAACGTCACCGGTCCGAACGCCCGCAGCGCCTCCGCCAGGGTGCCGGCGTCCACCGCTCCGCCCCGGGGGAAGACCTGGGCCCGGCCGCGGGCCACGTGGGCGAGGCCGAAGAGGCCGCCGGCGTGTGACATGGGAGCGATGTGCAGCATCGCGGCCTCGACGCCGTCGCCGATGTCGGCGAGCGCGCTGTCGGTGGCGGCCCGCAGGTTGCCGTGGGTGAGCGTCGCGCCCTTGGGCCGGCCGGTGGTGCCGCTGGTGTAGAAGAGCCAGGCCGGGGCATCGGCCGGCACGTCGGCGGGCGGCCGGACGGGGGCGGGGCCCGCCGAGGTGCCGGTCCCGCCGGCCTCGGCGGGCTCGGTGGACCCCGCCGGCTCGGCGAGCGCGTCGGCCGTCACCAGACCGGCCGGGCCGAGCCCCTGCTCCCCGAGCGGGCCGGCCAGTTCACCGGTGGCGACGCAGAGCCGCGCCCCGCAGTCCTCTACGAGCTGCGCGAACTCCCTCGGATGCAACCGGGCGTTCATCGGCACCGCCACCAGCCCGGCCCACCAGACGCCGAACAGCACCTCCGGATAGAGCGGGGTGTTCCGCATGGCCAGCGCCACCCGGTCGCCCGGGCGCAGTCCGTGCTCGCGGAGCAGCGCCTCACCGATCGCCGCGGCCCGCCCGGCGAGAGCCCGGTAGTCGCGGAGGACGTCCGCCCCCTCGCACACGGCGGGCGCGTCCGGGTGCTCGGAGGCAGCCCGGTACAGCAAGGAGGCGATATTGGCGCTTCCGTCCTGCACGGCGGTCCCGCTCCCCACGGCGGCCCCCGCGGCCGTCCCGTCCGTCACAGCGGCCTCCCCGGCGCCTCCAGTACGACCACCGCCGCCGCGGCCTCCTCGAAGCCCAGGAAGCCGCCGCCGTTCTCCGCCACGCCGATCCGGGCGCCGGGAACCTGCCGGTCGCCCGCCTCCCCGCGCAGCTGGGTGACGAGCTCGTGGACCTGGCCGACGCCGGTGGCGCCGACGGGGTGGCCGTTGCTCTCCAGGCCGCCGGAGGTGTTCACCGGCAGCCGCCCGCCGAGGGCGGTCTCGCCGCGCTCCGCGGCCTGCGCGCCCTCCCCCTCCGGGACCAGCCCCAGCGCCTCCACCTGCAAGACCTCGCCGATGGCGGTGGCGTCATGGACCTCGGCGAGCGACACCTCGGCCGGGCCGACGCCCGCCCGCTCGTAGGCGGCGGCCGAGGCGAGGCGGGTGATCCGCCGGGCCTCCTCGTCGAGCGTCCGGCCGGTGCCGGAGGCGACGACGCTCGCCCGGATCCGTACCGCACGGCGGGCACCAAGCCGGCGGGCCGCGGCCGGTGAGCAGACCAGGGCCGCCGCGGCGCCGTCCCCGATGGGCGCGCACATCGGCTGGGTCAGCGGCGGCACGATCGGCCGCGCGGCCAGCACCTCGTCCACGGTGAGCGCCTCGCGGCGCGCCGCCCGCGGGTTGAGCGCGCCGTGCCGCCGGTTCTTGGCGGTGACGGCGGCGAGCCGGCGCGGGGTGAGGCCGGGGTGGCGGCGGCGGTAGTCGGCGGCGAGCGCGGCGTAGACGTCCATGAACACCGAACGCCGGCCCGCCGGGGCCGCCTCGGCGCCCGCCGCCTCGCGCAGGGCCTTGAGCCCCTCCTCCCACCGCGCGACGTCGAGCCCGCCGTGGAAGGCGGCGGCCAGCCGCTCCTCCTCGGCCCCGTACATCTTCTCGGCGCCGATCGCGAGCGCGACGTCCGCCTCGCCGGCGCGGACCGCGGTGGCCGCGAGGTGGAGGGCGGCGGTCCCGGAGGCGCAGGCGTTCTCGACGTTGAACACCGGAACGCCCGCCACCCCCGCGTCCCGCAGTGCCACCTGACCGCGCACCAAGTGCTGTCCCTCCAAGGCGCCCTGGGTGGCGTTGGCGAAGAACACCGCCTCCACGGCGGTGGGTTCGACGCCGGCGTCGGCCAGGCAGAGGGCGAGCGCCTCGCCCGCGAGCGCGCCGACGCTCAGGCCGGGGAACCGGCCGTACGCCGTGCGGCCGACGCCGAGCACATACGCGTCGCTCATGACCGGCCCGGGTCCTGGGCGGGCACCCGGACGGTGTTGCGGAGCACGCCGATGCCCTCGACCTCCAGCTCGACCACGTCCCCGTCCTTCAGGTGCCGGCCGAGGTCGAACCCGGTGCCGGACGGCACGGTTCCGGAGCCGATCACCTCTCCGGCGTGCACCTCCCGGTCCCGGCTCAGGTGCACCACGGCGTCCTCGAAGCTGTGCTCCATCCCGTCGGTGGCCCCCCGCGACCACTCCTCGCCGTTGACCCGGGCGGTCATGGTGAGGGCGTACGGGTCGGGGAGTTCGTCGCGGGTCACGAGGCAGGGGCCGAGGGTGTTGGAGCCGGCGAAGTCCTTGCCCTCGCACGGTCCGACGCCGGCCCGCATCAGGACGGCCTGGAGGTCGCGGGCGCTCCAGTCGTTGAAGACGGTGTAGCCGAAGACGTACGCGGGGGCGTCGGCGGGCTTCACGTCCCGGCCGGTCCGCCCGAGCACGGCCGCGAACTCCAGTTCGAAGTCCAGTTCGCGGGCGCCGGCGGGCGCGGTGATCTCGTCCTCCGGTCCGCTCACGCAGAGGTGGTCGGCCGTGTAGTACATGACCCGCTCCCGGAACAGCGGGCTGAGGTCGAACCTCCCGCTGGCCATGAGCTGTTCGAACGCGGCCTCCGGGTCGTCGGCCGTGGCGGCCTGCCGCCGGGCCAGTTCCCGCAGCCCGCTCTCCAGGTGGGCGATGAACAGCCCGCAGTCGCGCAGCCGCGCCGGGCGGGGCAGCGGCGCCAGCAGCCGGAGGTCGCTCCGGGTGCGCACGGCCTCGTCGGGGCGCCGTTCGCACAGCTCACGCACCCGGTCGAGGCCGGCCTCGCCGGATTCGATCAGGGCCTGGAGCGAGGTGAGCCGGGGGTCGTCGGGGGCGGCGGCGACGAGGTCGAGTACGGCGCCGTCCGCCGCGTCGCCGTCGAGCAGGACGCCGGCGCGGGGCCGCTCCGGCGGGGACCCGTCGGCGGGGTGTTTGCCTACGAACGTGATCAGGCGCATGTCGGCTCCGATCGTGCGGTCGGTGGTCCCGGGCGGACGAGCGGACGAGCGGGGAGGCCCGGGGATGGCGTGAATCGACCGGCGTACGGCCGGCCGAGGAGCGGTGCGAGGAGGTGCGGCTCGGAACGTGTCCCGCCACTTCTGCGCCACGGGCCGCCGTACACCAGGGCATTCAAGGTCCCCGGCTCCGCACACCCGCGAAAACTGGACGGTGGTCCAATCGTTGAACGCCCGGCACAGACCGTCAAGTGGTGTGCGGGGATTGGTTTTCCGGACATCGAACGCACGAGGACCGGCTCCGGCCCTACGGCCGCCGGAGCGCCCCGTGGAACAATCACGGCATGACTGGTCGTCGTGAGGAATCCGCCCGGGAGAGCCGCCGGCGGCTGCTGGAGGCGGCGACGGCCCTGGTCGCCGAGGGCGGCCCGCGGGCCGCCTCCGTACAGGCCGTCGCCGACCGCGCGGGCATCAGCCGGGGCTCGGTCGCCTGGCACTTCGGGTCCAAGGAGGGCCTGATCGTCGAGGTGATCGGGCAGGCCTTCCGCAGCGCCGAGGACGAGTACCGCCGGATGCTCCCCGAGACCGGCCCCCTCACCTTCGACGCCCTGCTCGACGCCCACCTCACGGTGGTGGACGCGCCCTGCGGCCGGGTCTTCGCGACGGTCCTGCCGGAGGTCATGGGAGGCCCCGGCCCGTTGCGCGACGCCTATGTGCGGGGGTACGAGGGGACCCGCCGGGTCTGGGTCGGCTACCTGGAGCGGATCACGTCCGGCGCCCCCGGCCTGCCGGACGCCAAGAGCCTGGCCTCACTGGTCTTCGGCAGCGGCGTGGGCGTGAACACCCTGCACGGCCTGGACGGCCTGGTGGACCGGACGGAGGCGTTCGCCGCCCTCCGCACCCTCTTCGAGCTGGCGGGCGGGGCGGCGGGCACCCGCGCGCCCGCGGTGCGCCCGTGACGCGCGCGGGGCCCGCCGTGGACACGGCGTTTTCGCTGGTCACTGACGGTGTCGTGCGTGGTGCCCGGAGCCGGACTCGAACCGGCACGGCCCGAAGGGCCAGCGAGGTTTAAGCTCGCCGTGTCTGCATTCCACCATCCGGGCGGGCCCTCGGGCCACGCGTGCACGGACGCGCGCGCGGGTTCCCTCGAGGAGAACAGGATGAGCCTATCCGGGTGGCGCCCCCCAAACAGCGGAACACTGACCAGAGGTTGTCTTATTTTATGGGCAACTGAGGACCTGTCAGTGCAGCAATGACGCCATAGGCACATGCCAGCGGCCGATCCATCCCGTTCACCACGCCACCCGGGCACTCTCACGGAATTGTCGCAATCTCGACTCCTCGCCGACCCCCTCCGTCGCCGCGCTCCCACCGCGCCCCGCTCGTACCCCTGCGAGCACCACCGCCGAAGCGGCACCGCCGAAGCGCCACCGCGCCCGCGTCGTCGCCCGGCCCCGGCCCCCACTCCTCATACCGGAGGATGACCCCGCCTCCCGTCCGTACCTCTGGAGACGGGCGCGCGAACGGGAGCCTGGTCTGATCCGCGCCGGGCAGGCGGACAGGACCATGGAATCACGTCCCGATCCGCGTCCCGACAGGAGTGTCCCCCGTGACCACCAGCCCCTACGGCGCCCCGACCGCCGTCCGTACCGCCGAGGTGGCGGCCCGTGCCACGGATCTCACCAAGGTCTACGGCCAGGGCGAGACCCAGGTGGTCGCCCTGGACGCCGTCTCCGTGGACTTCCGCAGGGCCGAATTCACCGCGATCATGGGGCCGTCGGGCTCGGGCAAGTCCACGCTGATGCACTGCATGGCCGGTCTGGACACGGTCTCCGGCGGCTCCGCCCGCATCGGGGACACCGAGCTCACCGCGCTCAACGACAAGAAGCTGACCCAGCTCCGCCGGGACAAGATCGGCTTCATCTTCCAGGCGTTCAACCTGCTGCCCACGCTCAACGCCCTGGAGAACATCACGCTGCCGATGGACATCGCCGGCCGCAAGCCCGACCGGCAGTGGCTCGACACCGTCGTGAACACCGTCGGCCTCTCCGGCCGGCTCAAGCACCGCCCGAACCAGCTCTCCGGCGGTCAGCAGCAGCGCGTCGCCGTCGCCCGCGCCCTCGCCGGCCGCCCCGAGATCATGTTCGCCGACGAGCCCACCGGCAACCTCGACTCCCGCTCCGGCGCCGAGGTCCTGGGATTCCTCCGCAACTCCGTGCGCGAGCTGGGCCAGACCGTCGTCATGGTCACCCACGACCCGGTGGCCGCCTCCTACGCCAACCGCGTCGTCTTCCTCGCCGACGGCCGCATCGTCGACGAGATGTACGAGCCGACCGCCGACGCCGTCCTGGACCGCATGAAGGCGTTCGACGCCAAGGGCCGGACCAGCTAGCCGGCCGACGACCCGGCGCCGCGAACCGGCGGCCGAAAAACCGACGTCAGCGACTAGACCACCCGACCCCAGGACCACCAATGTTCCGTACCGCCTTGCGCAACGTCCTCGCGCACAAGGCCCGGCTGCTGATGACCGTCCTCGCCGTGATGCTCGGCGTGGCCTTCGTCTCCGGCACCCTGGTCTTCACCGAGACCTTCTCCAAAGCCCTCCAGAGCAGCAGTCAGAAGGGCTACAGCGACGTCGACGTCGCCGTCCGCCCGCACACCGAGGACCGCGACAAGAGCAAGCCCGGCGACGCCCCGCTGCTCACCCGGCGGCTTCTGGACCAGGCCGCGAAGGTGCCCGGCGCCGCCTCGGCCGCCGGCAGCGTCGAGGGCCTCGCCTACCTCGCCGGCAAGGACGGCGAGCTGGTGGGCCAGGGCTTCACCCAGGCCGGCTCCAACTACTTCCCGGGCAAGGACGGCAAGGACGCCCGCTACCCGCTGAAGTCCGGCCGGGCGCCGCGGAGCGCCGGCGAGATCGCCGTGGACGCCAAGACGGCCGAGCGCGAGGGCTTCAAGGTCGGCGACACCGTCCGGACGTCCGTCCGGGGCCCGGTCCTCGTCCAGAAGATCACCGGCATCTTCACCACCGACAAGGGCCAGGTGACGGCCGGCGGCACCCTCACCCTCTTCGACACCGCCACCGCGCAGAAGCTCTTCGCCGAGCCGGGCCGGTTCCACGAGATCGACGTCAAGGCCGCCACCGGCACGTCCCAGGACAGGCTGAAGGCCGAGCTCGACAAGATTCTGCCGCGTGACGCCGAGGCCACCACCGGCAAGAAGCTCGCCGACGACGAGGCCGAGATGATCGCCCAGGGCATGGACGGGGTGAAGACCGGTCTGCTGGTCTTCGCCGGCATAGCCCTGTTCGTCGGCGTCTTCATCATCGCCAACACCTTCACCATGCTGGTCGCCCAGCGCACCAAGGAACTGGCCCTGCTCCGCGCGGTCGGCGCGAGCCGCCGCCAGGTGACCCGCTCGGTGCTCGCCGAGGCGTTCGTCGTCGGCGCGGTCGCGGCCGTCACCGGTCTGCTGGCCGGCATCGGCATCGCCGCCGGGATGCGCGCCCTGATGCCCTCCGACGCGATGCCGGACGGCCCCCTCGTCATCCCCCCGTCGGCGATCGTCTCGTCCCTCGCCGTCGGCATCCTGGTGACCATGCTCGCCGCCTGGCTGCCGGGCCGGCGTGCCGCGAAGATCCCGCCGGTGGCGGCCATGAACAGCGTCCACGCGGTGGCCACCACCAAGTCGCTGGTGGTCCGCAACACCATCGGCGCGGTCCTCACCGCCGCGGGCGCCGCCCTGTCCGTCGTGGCGAACGACGAGACGGTCCTCGGCCTCGGCGCCGGCCTGCTGCTCATCGGCGTCTTCGTGCTGACGCCGCTGCTCTCCCGCCCGCTGATCGCCGCCGCCGGTCCGGTGCTGCGCCGCTTCGGGATGCCGGGCAAGCTCGCCGGCCAGAACGCGGTCCGCAACCCGCGCCGCACCGCCGCGACCGCCTCCGCGCTGATGATCGGCCTCACCCTGATCACCGGCCTCACGGTCATCGGCAGCAGCGTTCAGAAGGCCGTGGACAAGATGGCGGCCGACTCGCTGAAGGCCGACTTCGTCGTCGCCATGGCCGGCGGCAGCGACCTCTCCCCCGAGGTCGCCAAGAAGCTGGCCGCACAGCCCGGCGTCACCGCCGTCAGCGCCCTGCGCGAGTCGCCCGCCCGCATCGACGGGGACATCGAGCACCTGGTCGGCGTGGACGCCCGGAGCATGGACAAGCTGACGCGGCTCGACTTCACCTCCGGCTCCTACGCCTCGCTGTCCCAGCGGCAGCGCGTGGTCGTGGACGACACGACGGCCAAGAGCCACCACTGGAAGGCCGGTTCGTCCTTCGAGGTCACCTACGAGGACGGCAAGAAGGGCCGGCTGACCGTCGGCGGGATCTACCAGGGCAACGACATGCTCAAGGGGATCATGGTCGACCACCGGAGCATCACTCCGCACATGCCCGAGGTCGTCGACCGCCAGGTGCTGGTCAAGACGGACACGGGGGCGACCGCCGCCGCCAAGAAGTCACTGCGCGAGGCCCTCGGCGACAACCCGGCCGTCCAGGTCAAGACCAAGGACGACATCTCGCGGGAACTGGCGTCGGTGATCGACATGATGTTGAACATCCTCTACGGGCTGCTCGCCATGGCGGTGATCGTCGCGGTGCTGGGTGTCGTCAACACCCTCGCGATGTCCGTCTTCGAGCGCCGGCAGGAGATCGGCATGCTGCGGGCCATCGGTCTGGACCGCGCCGGCATCAAGCGGATGGTCCGGATGGAGTCGCTGGTCATCTCCCTCTTCGGCGGGGTGCTGGGCATCGTCCTCGGCGTCTTCTTCGGCTGGGCCGCGGGCGAGCAGCTCGCCACCATGCTGTCGACCTACGAGCTGACCCTGCCCTGGGGCCGGATGGGCCTCTTCCTCCTGCTGGCCGCCGTGGTCGGCGTGCTGGCGGCGCTCTGGCCGGCCCGCCGGGCCGCCCGGCTGAACATGCTCTCCGCCATCAAGGCGGACTGACGCCCCCCGCGCACGACGAGGGCCCGGCTCCGGTGGAGCCGGGCCCTCCGGCCGTCTCAGGCCCGCCACTCCCGGGTGCGCAGCGGCAGTCCCGGATCACCGGATCCGGGGGTCCGTACGGCCAGCACCTGGTTGACGCCGATGCGGTTGCGCTCGAAGGACAGCGCCGAGGCGGCCATGTAGAGCCGCCAGACCCGGGCCCGGCCCGGCGAGGTCAGCCGCACGGCCTCGTCCCAGTGCGCCTCCAGGTTGGCCACCCACCGGCGGAGGGTCAGCGCGTAGTGCTCGCGCAGCGCCTCCACGTCCCGGACCTCGAACCCGGCCTCCTCCAGCTGCGCCACCGTCCGTCCGACGGGGGCGAGTTCGCCGTCGGGGAAGACGTAGCGGCCGATGAACTCGTCGACGCGGTACGCCTCCTCGTCCTTCAGCGGCCGCCGGGCGATCTGGTGGTTGAGCAGCCGGCCGCCGGGCCGCAGCAGGGCGTACAGGTCGGCGGCGTACTCGGCGTAGCGCTCGCGGCCGACGTGCTCGGCCATGCCGATGGAGGAGATCGCGTCGAAGGGCCCGTCGGAGATCTCGCGGTAGTCCTGGACGCGGATCTCCACCCGGTCCGTCAGCCCGGCCTCGGCGATCCGCTTGCGGGCGTAGCCGGCCTGCTCCTCGGAGAGGGTGATGCCGACCGCGCTCACCCCGTACTCGCGGGCGGCGTGCAGCACCATCGAGCCCCAGCCGCAGCCGACGTCGAGCAGGCGCATGCCGGGGCTCAGGCCCAGCTTGCGGCAGACGAGGTCGAGCTTGGCGCGCTGGGCGTCCTCCAGAGTGCCCTCGGGCTCCCAGTAGGCGCAGGAGTAGACCATCGAGGGGCCGAGGACGAGCTCGTAGAAGGCGTTGCCGACGTCGTAGTGGTGGCTGATGGCCTGCCGGTCGCGGCGCAGGCTGTGCAGCGGCCCGGAGGTCCCGCGGGCCTCCTCGGGGGGCGGGGCGGGAGGCGTCCAGGGCCCGGCGAGGCGGAGCAGCTCCCGGCCGGCGGCCCGCATCCGCGGGTCGCGCACCGTGTCCAGGGCGGACCTCAGCCGGCCGCCGCGGGCGGGTTCCTCGCCGCGCTCCCAGACCGACCCGGCGAGCAGGTCGAGGGCCGCGTAGAGATCGCCTTCGACGTCGATCTCACCGGCCACCCAGGCCCGGGCCAGGCCCAGTTCGCCCGGCTTCCAGAGCAGGCGGCGGAGGGCGCGGCGGCTGCGGACGACGAGCACCGGCCCACCGGGCGGACCCGCCTCGCTGCGGTCCCAGGCGCGGATCCGGACCGGGAGCGGCGCCCCCAGTACCTGTTCCGCGAGGTCGGCGAGCCGTCGGGCGGCCTGGGCCATGTCGCACACCTCCATGATGCGGCGTCAGGAGATTGATTCATCTAACACCTAAACACCGGCGAGCCGTGCTGTACTCCTTCCCTCCGGAAGTGCGTCACCTTCGCGCCCGGGGCGGGAAATCGCCACGACGGCCGAGCGGGCGGCGCGCGCCGGGGGCGCGCCGGCGCGGCACCGGGCGGACGGCGCGCGGGAGCGGCGGGGGCGCGGTACGGCGTGCAGGGGTCGGGAAGGCGTGCGGGGGGCGGGAAGGCGGCTAGGGACTACGAGAAGCCGCGAGGGTACGCCGAAGGGCGCCCACCCCACGGATTTGGTGGACGCCCTTGTGCGGATGCCGTGCGTGCGGCGCGCGGCGGGGGACTCAGCCGGCCTTGGCCTTCTGGGTCGGGACCGCGTCGGCCGGCTGCGGAGCGGGCTTGGCGGCCTCGTAGAACTCCTCGCGGGGGTTCTCCATGGCACCGAGCGAGACGACCTCGCGCTTGAGGAACATGCCCAGCGTCCAGTCGGCGAAGACGCGGATCTTGCGGTTCCAGGTCGGCATGGCCATGCCGTGGTAGCCGCGGTGCATGTACCAGGCGAGACGGCCCTTGAGCTTGATCTTCATCTTGCCCATGACGATCATCGCGACGCCCTTGTGCAGGCCGAGACCGGCGACCGCACCCTTGTTGGCGTGGCTGTACTCCTTCTGCGGGAAGCCCCGCATACCGGAGATCACGTTGTCGCCGAGCACCTTGGCCTGGCGCAGCGCGTGCTGGGCGTTGGGCGGGCACCAGGCGTTCTCGTTGCCGGCGCGGCGGCCGACCATGTCCGGCACCTGGGCGTTGTCGCCCGCGGCCCAGATGTAGTCGGTGCCCTGCACCTGGAGGGTCGCCTGGGTGTCCACGTGGCCGCGCGGACCCAGGGGCAGGCCGAAGCGGGCCAGCGCCGGGTTGGGCTTGACGCCCGCGGTCCACACGATGGTGTTGGCGTCGACCTCGAGGCCGTTCTTGAGCACGACGTGGCCGTCGACGCAGGAGTCCATGGACGTCGAGAGGTGGATCTCCACCCCGCGGCTCTCCAGGTGCTCCTTGCCGTACTGGCCGAGCTTGGGGCCGACCTCGGGGAGGATCTTGTCCGCGGCGTCGACCAGGATGAAGCGCATGTCCTCGCGCTTCACGTTCCGGTAGTGCTTGGCCGCGTCGCGGGCCATGTCCTCGACCTCGCCGATCGTCTCGGCGCCGGCGAAGCCGCCGCCGACGAAGACGAAGGTGAGCGCCTTGCGGCGGATCTCCTCGTCGGTGGTCGAGTCGGCCTTGTCCAGCTGCTCCAGGACGTGGTTGCGCAGGCCGATGGCCTCCTCGATGCCCTTCATGCCGATGCCGTTCTCGGCGAGGCCGGGGATCGGGAAGGTACGGGAGACCGCGCCCATCGCGATCACCAGGTAGTCGAAGGGCAGCTCGTAGGCCTCGCCGACGAGCGGCGCGACCGTGGCGACCTTGCGGTCCTGGTCGATGGTGGTGACGCGGCCGGTGAGGACCTCCGCCTTGGGGAGCACACGTCGCAGCGGCACCACGACGTGACGCGGCGAGATGCTGCCGGCCGCTGCTTCGGGGAGGAAGGGCTGGTACGTCATGTACGAGCGCGGGTCGACGACCGTGACGGTCGCCTCGCCGTACCGCATCTTCTTCAGGATGCGGCGCGCCGCATACAGGCCGACGTACCCACCGCCTACTACGAGGATCCGTGGACGCTCCGTGGTGCTCATGATTCGAGTATCCAGCACACCCCGAAGGGGTGCTCGTGCGCCCCTTCACAAGACGTAAGGGGGTGTCTGCTACACTGCGCCGCCCACGTGACGGACGCCATACCCCTCCCGGGGAACCACCGGGCCCCAAAACGCGTTGACCACCCCCGCTGAGCTGGACTTGTAAGCCGGAACGCAACTGGACCACTCGGTTCCGCCGCCCTGCCCAAACGTTCCTTCTCACCTGCCGGAGAAGGCCCGTTCGCGCTCATCAGGGCCCCATCGGCCCCGGATGGGGGCCGATCGGCACTGGACCGACGTTCCGGACCCTCATTTTCATGTGAAGGATTTCACGAACTTTTTCCCCGGGAGTGCGACGCCCCGCCCATCCGGGCCGCTCCAGCCCGCCTGACCACCCCGTAACGGCCCCCTCCACGCGAGGTCCGCCGCTGCCGCCGCCCTCAATCCAGCCCCGCAAGCACGTCCACGAGCACGCGCCCCTCCTGCGCCCCGCGCCGCAGCAACAACGCCGCCACCGCGTGCAACTCGCCCCACGCATGCGGCCGACCGACCTCCGCCGCGTCACCCACGACGGCCAGCGCCGCCTCCAACGCCGCCTCGGCCTCTCCGGCCCCTGCGTACGCGTGCGCGAGGCACGCCCCGTACCAGGCCCTGTCCCGCCGAAAGGCGGGCGCGAACCCGGCGAGCCCCGCCACCAAGTGATCGACGGCGCTCGACCAGGCCTTCAGATGCACGTCCGCCATGCCGCGCTGCGCCGAGAACCAGGACTCCCCATAGAAGTACAGCCAGGGCGGAGCGTCGCGCGCGTCAAGGATCACGCGGTGCGCTTCGTCGAGATTCCGGTACGCGCCTTCGGCATCGCCTTCGAGCGCGCGCCCTCGTCCCGCCATCTGAAGCGCCATGGCCCGCGTCGCCCGGCTCGCCCCGGGCGTGGCCGCCGCCGCTTCGGCGAGCCTGACGCACCCGCGCCCCCTCCCCTTCGACCAGGCGAGATGGGCCTTCATGCTCATGGTGGTGGCCGCCATGTCACCGTGCCCGGCCTCCAGCGCCCAGTCGTACGACCGGTCGAACCAGGCCAGGGCCACCGGGGTGTCGTCCTGATCCTGCGCCATCCACGCGAGGAACTGCGCGTACTCCGCCATCACCTTCACCAGCCGGTCCGCGAGCGGCCCTCGCGCCTGGTCGTACAGCCCGGCCACCCGCTCGAACTGCGCGGCCACGACGCCGGCCACGACCCGCGAACCGAGCGTGTCCTCGGCCCGGCGATGAGAGGCGAGCAGCCGTTCCATCGCCTCAAGGGAGGCCACGTCCAAACGCATCCGCCCGTCGCCCGCTTGTCGAACCCGGTCCATCGCGGGATCGGCGACCACCTCGGGCAACACCAGCGACGGCAACGGCAGCTCCGTCCTCGCGCCGCCAAGCAACTCGGCCGGGACACCCAGCCCCCGGACGATCCGCTGCCGCACTTCGGCCGAGGTCACCCTCCGCCGACGGTTCTCGATGGCGGAGACATCGGGCTGCGACAGCCCCACCCGGGCGCCCAGTCGGCTCTGGCTGGCACGGGTCAGCACCCGCCAGCTCTTCAACAACGCCGCCCAGTCCTCGGCCGCTACGGCGGCCCGTAAACGTGGATGCGCCCAGACGTCCGGCTCCGGCTCCATGGCCGGAATATACGGCTGCCGTATGCGGCCTGGCGGCGATTCAGCACGGCAGCCGGCGGCCGGCGGGCGCCCCGGGAGCGCGAAGCGACCAGGCGTGGACACCGACCAGCGCGCCGTGTACACAGTGACGCGTACACTGGCCCCATGGCCGAGAACACCGTGACCGTACGGGAAGCCCGCGCGCACCTCGCGGACCACATCAACCGGGCCGAGGAAGGCATTCCCACGGTCATCACGCGCAACGGCGCGCCCGTCGCGGCCGTGGTGCCGATCGCGGACTTCGAAGCGCTGGAGGAAGCGGCGGATGTGATGCTGGCGCGGGAGGCGGAGGCGGTGCTGGCCGAGGGCGGGCCCACCGTGACGATGGCCGAGTTGCTGGCCGACCTGTTCGCCGAGCGGGGCCAGGGTGAAGACGCCGCGTGAAGTACGCCTTCCGCTTCACTTCGGCGGCGCAGCGGCAGCTCCGGGCCGTCAGCCGGCCGGACGCCATGCGCATCCTGGCCGCGCTGACCGCGCTCGGCGACGATCCGTACCGCGAGGACGCCGACGTCAAGAAGCTCAGCGGCCCGTCGGGGCTCTACCGGCTCCGGGTCGGTAACTACCGGGTCGCCTACCGGATCGACGACGGCGAACTCCTGATCCTCGTCGTCAAGGTAGGCGACCGGCGCGACGTCCACCGCAACCTGTAGCCCCTCTTACCTCACGCCTCTTCCGCCGTCTTCCAGGCGATCCCGTCGAGGATGTCGTGCTCGCTCACCACGACGTCCTCCGCCCCGATCCGCTCCATCAGACACTGGAGCACCAGAGCGCCCGCCGCGATCACGTCGACGCGCCCCGGGTGCAGCACCGGGATCGCCGCCCGCTCCTCGTGGGTGGAGGTGAGGAGGCGGGAGGTGACCTCGCGGACGCGGGCCAGGGGGATGCGCGCGTGGTGGATGGCCGTCGAGTCGTACTCGGGGAGGCCGAGGGCGATGGCCGCCACCGTGGTCACCGAACCGGCCAGGCCGACGAGCGTCCGGGCCTCGCGCAGCGGGACCGTCTCCTCGGCGAGGTCGAGGGCGGCCTCGATGTCGGCCCGTATGGCGGTGATCCGCTCCGCCGACGGCGGGTCCACCACCTCTCCGTCCGCGACGAGGTGACGTTCCGTCATCCGGACGCAGCCGACGTCCACGCTGCGCGCGGCCCGCACCCGGTCGTCGCCGACGACGAACTCCGTCGAGCCGCCGCCGATGTCCACCACCAGGAAGGGACGGTCGAGGTCCGTGCGGCCGGCGAGCTCCTTGGTGGCGCCGGTGAAGGAGAACTCCGCCTCCAGATCGCCCGTGATCACCTCGGGCTCGACGCCCAGGATGTCCACGACGCCGGCCACGAACTCCGCGCGGTTCTTCACGTCCCGGGACGCGGAGGTGGCGACGAACCGTACGCGCTCCGCGCCGTGCGCCCGGATCACCTCGGCGTACTCCCGGCACGCGGCGAACGTCCGCTCCAGCGCCTCCGGCGCGAACCGCCCGGTGCGGTCCACGCCCTGGCCGAGCCGGACGATCGTCATCCGCCGGTCGAGCTCCTTGAACCCGCCGGTGGCGGGGTCGAGGTCGGCGACGAGCAGACGGATCGAGTTCGTACCGCAGTCGATCGCGGCAACACGGCGGGTCATGCGGAGTTCTCCCTATTCCTCGTCGGAGCTGTCGGACGGCGACTGCGCGCCGCACGGCGTCACGCACGGCCCCTTGCGCCACCACTCCGGCAGCATCGCGATCGTCTCGTCGCCCAGCGGGTTGACGCCGGGACCGGCCGCCAGCGAGTGCCCCACCAGCACGTGCAGGCACTTGACCCGGTCCGGCATGCCGCCCGCGCTCGGGAAGCCCTCCAGCACCTCGATCGCGTCCCGCCGGCGGATGTAGTCCTCGTGCGCGGCGCGGTACGCGGCGGCCAGCTCCGGGTCGCTCTGCAGCCGGGCGCTCATCTCCTTCATCACGCCCTCGGCCTCCAGCGTGCCGATGGCGGAGGCCGCCCGCGGGCACGTCAGGTAGTACAGCGTCGGGAACGGCGTGCCGTCCTCCAGCCGCGGCGCGGTCTCGACGACGTCCGGGTTGCCGCAGGGGCAGCGGTGGGCGATCGCCCGCAGGCCGCGCGGGGGGCGGCCGAGCTGCTCCTTGAACGCGGCGATGTCCGCGTCGGTGGGCTCGGTGGGCTCGGTCTGGGGAGGAGGGGTTTCCATGTGCTCGCTCGTGTCGGAGGGTCGGAGGGTCGGAGGGGTTTCGAAGAGAGTGCGGCGGCGCCGCGCGTCAGCGACGGGCGTCCGAGGTGTCCACGCCGTCCCAGAGGTTGACGTACCACGGCCGGTCGGCGGCGCCCTGGTCGCGGCGGTGCCGGGCGTTGCCACTGCCGTCCACGACCGTGTAACCGGTCTCGCCGGGCCGTACGTAGTGCAGGTGCTCGCGCGCCAGCCGTTCCACGTACGCGGGGTCCTCCAGCCGCGCCTTCTCCTCGCGCAACCGCTTCACCTGCTCCTTGGCCTGCTCGGAGCGGTGCCGCTGGTCGTCGATGTCCGAACGCTGGGTGACCCACTGCCGCATCGGGTAGGCCAGGGCGACGATCAGCGAGCAGACGACGAGCGCCAGCAGCGCCGCCCGGCCGGTGAGCCGGCTGCGCCGCGGCGGACGGGTGCGCCGGGCCCGGGCGTCGGGGCCCTGGACGAGGACCGTGCCGATCGCCTTGAGCCTGGTCGCGGTGGAGAACCGTTCCGCCGCCACATCGCCTCCCCGCTGCCGGCTTCACCGAAGCCGGAACGCATGCCAAAACCGTCCCCGGCCACGGTACGGGACCGTGGCCGGGGACGGGGTGAGGCGTGAGGCTTTGTCAGCCTCGCACGCGCACTGCCGGAGGCGCGGCTCAGCCCTGGCGGAAGCGCGGGAACGCGCTGCGGCCGGCGTACACCGCGGCGTCGTCGAGGATCTCCTCGATGCGCAGCAGCTGGTTGTACTTGGCGACGCGCTCGGAGCGGGCCGGGGCGCCGGTCTTGATCTGGCCGCAGTTGGTGGCGACGGCCAGGTCGGCGATGGTGACGTCCTCGGTCTCGCCGGAGCGGTGGGACATCATGCACTTGAAGCCGTTGCGCTGGGCCAGCTCGACGGCGTCCAGCGTCTCGGTCAGCGAACCGATCTGGTTGACCTTGACCAGCAGGGCGTTGGCGGCGCCCTCCTCGATGCCGCGGGCGAGGCGCTCCGGGTTGGTGACGAACAGGTCGTCACCGACGAGCTGGACCTGGTCGCCGAGGCGCTCGGTGATGGTCTTCCAGCCGTCCCAGTCGTCCTCGAACAGCGGGTCCTCGATGGAGACCAGCGGGTACGCCTCGACGAGCTCGGCGTAGTAGTCGGTCATCTCGGCGGCGGTGCGGGTCTGGCCCTCGAAGGTGTAGACGCCGTCCTTGTAGAACTCGGACGCGGCGACGTCGAGCGCGAGCGCGATGTCCTGGCCGGGGGTGTAGCCGGCCTGCTTGATGGCCTCCAGGATCAGGTCCAGGGCCTCGCGGTTGGAGCCGAGGTTCGGGGCGAAGCCGCCCTCGTCGCCCAGGCCGGTGGACAGGCCCTTGGCCTTCAGCACGGCCTTGAGGGTGTGGTAGACCTCGGTGCCCCAGCGCAGCGCCTCGGAGAAGGACTCGGCGCCGATCGGCGCGATCATGAACTCCTGGATGTCCACGTTGGAGTCGGCGTGCGAGCCGCCGTTCAGGATGTTCATCATCGGAACGGGCAGCAGGTGCGCGTTCGGGCCGCCGAGGTAGCGGAAGAGGGGGAGGTCCGAGGCCTCGGAGGCGGCGTGCGCGACGGCGAGGGAGACGCCCAGGATGGCGTTGGCGCCCAGGGAGCCCTTGTTGTCGGTGGCGTCCAGGTCGAACATGGCCTGGTCGATCAGGCGCTGCTCGGTGGCGTCGTAGCCGACGAGCTCCGGGCCGATCTGCTCGATGACGGCCAGGACGGCCTTCTCGACGCCCTTGCCCAGGTAGCGGTTCTTGTCCCCGTCACGGAGCTCGATGGCCTCGAAGGCACCGGTCGAGGCGCCGGACGGCACGGCGGCGCGGCCGGTGGAGCCGTCGTCGAGGCCGACCTCGACCTCGACCGTGGGGTTGCCTCGCGAGTCGAGGATCTCGCGAGCTACGACGACGTCGATGGACGGCACGAGGGTCTCCTTCGTGTGTGTCTGGGTACTCCAGCGTTCTGCAGCACGAGCCTAACGGGCGCCGGAGGGTCCACCCGCCCCCGGAGCGCCACCCCGCCGGAAAAATGGCACAAACGCCGAGATCAAGGGACGAATGGGCGGGCTGTTCGCTCAACGGGGAACCGGAGCGGGAACTCGCCGGGCGAGAGACCGGGTGAGAGAGGGGACGTACGGAAACGGCGGAGCCCCGCTCCGATGCGGCCCGGGGGGGTCGGTCGCATGGGAGCGGGGCGGTTCCGCTGCGGCTCGGAACGACGTTCCGGGCCGGTGGTACGTGTGCGGCGGTACGGGTCGGGGGGTACGGACGCTGCGGTACGAACGGGCCGTACGCCCCTCGCACCACCGCGCACCGCGCGCCCGGCGCACTTGCCCTTGCGCAGGGCGCGCGGCTCAGGAACGGACCTCAGCTGAGGTGCAGCTTCTGGCCGGGGAAGATGAGGTCGGCGCTCTCCACGACGTCCTTGTTGCGGTCGTAGAGCTTCTCCCAGCCGCCCTTGACCTTCTTGGCCTCGGCGATCTTGGCGAGGGTGTCGCCTTCCTTCACCTCGTACTCGCCGTCGCCGATCTTGACGGTCTTCGGCGCGGCGTGCTTCGGCGCGGCCGGCTTGGCGGCCGGGGCCGGGGCCTCCTCGGCGTGCCGCTGTGGGGCGGCGTGCTTCGGCGCGGCCTTGCGCTCGCTGCGGTCGGCGTGGCTCTGGCCGGTCGAACGCTGGCCCGAGGTCGACTTGGAGACGACCTTGCCGGAGCCGGAGCCGTCGACCTGCGGGGCGCCGCCACCGCGGGTCAGACCGCCCTCGGAGGCGCAGCCCCAGGCGCCGGGGCCCTGGGCGGCGAGCAGCTTCTCGGCGACCAGGATCTGCTGGCCCTTGGTGGCGAGGTCGGCGCGCGGCGCGTACTTGGTGCCGCCCATGGCGGCCCACGAGGACTGCGAGAACTGCAGACCGCCGTAGTAGCCGTTGCCGGTGTTGATCGACCAGTTGCCGCCGGACTCGCACTGGGCCACGCGGTCCCAGGTCTGCACGGAGGCGGCGTGGGCGGACGTGGCCATCATCAGCGGGGCGGCGACTGCGGCGCCGGTGACACCCGCGAGCGTGGCGATGCGGACGGCCTTGTTCGGACGACGGTGCTTGCCCTTGGACATGACTCGGTTTCCTCACCGGCGCCTACGAGGTGAGCTGTCGGGTTCGGGCGTGAGTTGCCCGGCCCGGTGGCTCGCGCTCACCAGGCTTCACCCCAAGCCGTCCCGGTACGTCGGTCGTTGACCGATGAACCGTTCCGGCGACCTACCGTGGTTCCCCCGCTCCTGCCTACGGCGCTTGCGCGACGACTCCCCCGGCCGCCGGCAGGATTCGGCGTGACGACCGTGGTGCTCGCGATGGCGAGCGATGACGACGTTAAGCACAGACGGCCGATGGGTTCAAACCCTCCTTTTCGGCCACCGTCTGCTCCCCCCACCCCGGGGAACTCACTGTTTCCGCAGGTGAGGATGGTTTCTCGGGATTCTGACGAGCCGTCTCCCCGCCGATGTCAACGAGACCCATGTCTCACTTTCATCCGGAACGGACATTCGACGCGAACTCCCCCGCTACTTCTTCAGTTCGAGCTGCTGACCCGGGTGAATCAGGTCGGGATCGCCCCCGACGACCTTTTTGTTGTCCTGGTACACGCGATGCCAGCCGCCCTCGACGCGGTGCTGCTGAGCGATCTCTGACAGGTTGTCACCGGGGCGCACGGTGTAGTCGTGAGCGGCGGAGGCATCGGCGCGCCCGCGCTCGGTGCCACGCGACGCGCGCTCGGCGCCGGAACCGGTCGATTCCGCGCGGTGCTTGCCCGCTCCCGCGCCGTCCGCGCCGGCGCGCTGCCGCTCACCGATGGTGCCGGAGGCGGACGTTCCGGAGTGCGAACCGCCGGCCGTTCCGGCGTCCGTTCCCGACTCGGCGCCGGTACCGGATCGCGAGTCGGCCGTGGAGCCGGCCTTCGAGCCGGTGTTCGCGTCGCCCTTCGCGTCCGTGGACGACGTGTCGGACGAGGTGCCCGCCGCGTCGCCGTCCGGCTTGCGGTGCTTGCCGCCGGAGGACTTGTCCTGCTGCCCACCCGGCTTCCCGGAGGCGTCGGTGCCGCCGTGCTCGCCCGCCTTCCCGTCCTTGTCGGCCGACCGGTCGGAGGAGGCGTCCTTCCCGGTGGAGGTGCCCGACCCCTTCTCGGAGGACTTGCCGGAGGACGTGTCGGAGGACGCGTCGGAGGACGTGTCGGACGTCTTGCCGGACGAGGTGTCCCGCGTCCGCCCGGAGTCGGACGTTCCGGAGGACCCGGACCCGGAGGCCGGCGCGTGCGACGGGCCCTCGACGGCCTCGTGCGGCATGCCCGGGTTGACCTCGGGCGCCCGACCGTCCTTGGTCAGGTCGGACTTCACCGCGCAGGCGGGCCATGCGTACGGGCCGCGCGCCTCCAGAATGCGCTGTGCGACGGCGATCTGCTGGGCGCGGCTGGCCTGGTCGGGGCGCGGCGCGAACTCCGTACCCCCGTACTGCTTCCACATCTCGGGCGTGAGCTGCAGTCCGCCGTAGAACCCGTTGCCCGTGTCCGCGCTCCACAGGCCGCCGCTCTCGCACTGGGCGACGCGGTCCCAGGTGGGCGCGTCGGCGGCGTCGGCCGTGGTGGCGCCGAGCAGGGGCATGGCGATTCCGGCGCCCGTCACGCCCGCGGCGACGACCACGGCGGGCAGTTGACGGGGACGACGATGTCGGCCTTTCCCGGAGAGCATGCGATCACCTCTCGTATGGCTGCCGACCGGCTGCTGACCGCTGCCGATCGTGTGGCTGCTGAATATGACGGCAGAAGATAGCCACGCCCCTCAGGAGCCACAACCCACCGTGATCGACGCCGGACGACGGTCAAGCCGAGTTGACGTATAGTCATGTGCCCGTCTGCCCGGGCTCCGGCGAGAAGGCCACGGGCAGGGTCCGCAGGCCCCGCATGATGAGCCCGCCGCGCCATCTCAGATCGTCCGGATCGGCGGAAAGCCGCAGGTCGGGGAGGCGCCGCAGCAGCGTCGCGAGCGCCGTCCGGCCCTCCAGCCGCGCCAGCGGCGCACCGA
Source organism: Streptomyces sp. URMC 126 (assembly GCF_051386555.1). Lineage (NCBI taxonomy): Bacteria > Bacillati > Actinomycetota > Actinomycetes > Kitasatosporales > Streptomycetaceae > Streptomyces > Streptomyces sp. URMC 126. The sequence continues at coordinate 1,366 of NZ_JBPQTX010000048.1, read as the reverse complement.
GGCAGTAGTGGATGCCGTGCCCGTACCCGAGGTGCTGATTGTCACTGCGGGCGAGGTCGAGGGTGTCGGGGTCGGCGAACCGTTCCGGGTCGCGGTCGGCCGCCGCGAGGACGACGAGCACGGGGTCGCCCTCGGCGATGCGCTGCCCGCCGATCGTCAGGTCCCGGGTGGCGAACCGCCAGGTGGCCAGCTCCACCGGACCGTCGTACCGCAGCAGCTCCTCCACCCCGGTCTCCAGCAGGCTCTCGTCCCCGGCGGCCAGCGCGCGCTGCAGGCGCTCGCGCTCCCCGGGGTTGCGCAGCAGCGCGTAGGTGCCGTTGCCGATGAGGTTGACGGTGGTCTCGAAACCGGCGAAGAGCAGGATGAAGGCCATGGCGGCGGCCTCGTTCTCGGTGAGGTGCTCACCGTGGTCGCTCGCCCTGATCAACCCGGAGATCAGGTCGTCGCCCAGGTCCTCGCGCTTGCGGTGGATCAGCTCGGCGAGGTACGTCCGCATCCGCTTCACGGAACGGGCCACTCCGCCGCGTGGGCCGCCGCCGTGCCGGATCATCATCCCGGCCCAGTCCCGGAAGTCGTCCTGGTCCTCCGGCGGGACGCCGAGCATGTCGCAGATGGCGTAGATGGGGAGCGGGAACGCGAACTCGTGGATGAGGTCCGCCTCCCCGCGCTCCGCGAACCCGTCGATGAGCCGGTCCGTGAGCTCCTGCACGCGGGGCGCGAACTCCGCGACGCGCCGGGGCGTGAACGCCTTGGACACCAGGCGGCGGAGGCGGGTGTGGTCCGGGGGGTCGATGTTGAGCAGGTGCGTCATGAGGTTGGCACTCCGCTCGCCCGGAATGCCCACCTTGCCCTTGCCGTGCGCGGACTCGGAGTGGTGCACGGGGTTCTTCGACAACCGCTGGTCGGCCAGTGCCTGCCGCGCGTCGGCGTACCGGGTGACCAGCCAGGCCTCCACGCCGCTCGGCAGGGCGGTGCGGTGCACGGGGGCGTGCTCGCGGAGCCAGGCGTACGCCGGGTAGGGGTCGCTCGCGAACTCCCAGGTGAAGAGGGGCGGGGTGGGGCCCTCCACGGGGCAGGCGGAACCTTCGCGGCCACCGCTGTCACCGCGGCCACCGCTGTCACCGCTGTCACCGCTGTCACCGCTGTCATCGGGAGCGGCGGATGCGACGGGCGCGGTGCGACGGCCGGCGGTTCCACCGTCGCGTTCGTCGGCCTGACGGTCGTCGGCGCGGCGTTCGTCGGCATGGCGGTCATCGGCGTGGTGGCCGGCGCGACCGTCGGCGTGGCTGTCGGGATGGTCGTCGGTTTTGTCGTGCACGCTCCGACGCTACTAGGGGGTGCGGGGCGGGGCTCCGTGAGAGGCGGG
>NZ_JBPQTX010000047.1:0-30693 GCF_051386555.1 Streptomyces sp. URMC 126 | reverse complement strand
CGCCGTACGTGGGCCACCGGCCGTCACCTATACCCCCCACCCCGCGCCCGCCTCAGCGTCCCGCGCCGCGCTCCTCGCGGATCGCCTGCACCACGGCCGCGACCGACTGCCGTACGGCCTCCGTCTCGGTCAGGAAGCGCCACCAGTCGGGGTGCCGGCCCTCCAGGCCGGCCACGGCGCGGTCGAGCCGGGCCACGGCCTCGTCCAGCGGGGCCGCGTGCCGTGGGTCGGGGGTGCTGCGTCCGGCCATCGCGAGCCGCTGCGCGTCCCGGATGGCGAACCGGGTGCGCTCGATCTCCTGCTGTCGGTCGGCGGAGACCTCGTCCAGCCGCCGCAGCCGGTCGCCGGCGGCGGAGACGGACGCGTCGGTCGTGGTCAGGAGGGCCCGGACGGTCGACAGCAGGGCGGTGGCGTCCGGCCAGCGCTGTTCGTCGCGGGCCGTCCGGGCCTCGGCGAGCTTGGCCTCCGACTGTTCCACGGCCTGCCGGGCCTGCTCGGGTACCTGCTGGAGGTCCTGCCAGCAGGCGGTGCTGTACCGCCGGCGCAGTTCGCTCAGGACGGGCGCCACCTGCTCGGCGCGGGTGGCGAGCGCCTGGGCGCGGGTGCGCAGGGACACCAGCCGTTTGTCGATCTCGGCGGCCCGCTCCGGGAGGCGCGCGGCCGCCTCGCGGATCGCGTCGGCCTCGCGGAGGACCCGTTCCGCGCGGCCGATGGTCTCCGGCACGCCGTGCTGCCCGGCGCCCTGGTTGAGCTTGGTGAGCTCCGGGGAGAGAGCGGCGAGGCGGGCCGCCAGGTCGTCGGCCCGCAGGCCGGCGGCCCGGGCCGCGTCCAGGGCCTCGGTCGCCGCGAGCAGCGCCTGCCGGGCGCGTTCGACGGCGGGCGCCAGCCGGGACAGCTCCGCCTCGGCGGCGGCGAGCAGCGGCCCGATCCCCTGCGCGAACCGCTCCAGGTCCGCCTTGACGCGCACGAGCTCGTCCCTGGCCCGGTTCAGGTCGGTGCGGGCCCGGGAGGCGGCGGCGGAGTCGAGGTCCTCGCGGTCCAGGTCGTGGGTGTCGACGGCTGCGATGTACGCGCCGGACACCTCGTCGACGCGGGCGCCCAGCGCCGCGAATTCCCGGGCGGCGCGCCCGGCGGCGGGCGAGGAGTCCACCGCGGCGATGGTCTCCAGGGAGATCCGCAGGTCCCGCTGGGCGGTGTCCAGCTCGTAGAAGGCGGTGGCGGCGGCGTCCTTCGCGGCCTGTGCCTCGGCCCGCTGGGCGTCGCCGCGACCCCAGCCCCACCGGCGCGTGCCGCCCCCGGCGAACGCCGCCGGAGCCGCCGTGACGGCGACGGCGAGCAGGGGGAGCGGCAGCAGGACGAGCGCGGCGGCGTCGCGGAGGGCGGCCCGGAGGCCGCGCACCGGAGCCGTTGCGGGCGCGGAGGCCGTTCCCGAGGCCGGCCGTCGGGGTACGGAGCCCTGCCCGGCGGCGAGGGCGGAGGCGGGCGGTCCGGATATGGCAAGCCGCCCGGCCGGTCGTACGGACTGCGCGAAGGTAGCCGTCACGTGCCCTCTGCCTCTCCCGTTGATCGCCCCAGGCCCGGAGGACATTGTCCCATCCGCCGGGGGCGCTCACACAGGACGGTCACCGGGCGGACGAGCCCCGCACGCCGCGGGCCCGTCCCTCCGACGACGGCTCGTCCGCTTCCCGCTCTTCCTCCCGACCTCCCTCCCGATCTCCCTCCCGTTCTTCCGTCCGCCCTGCCGCCCCCCCGGGCCCCTTAGGGGATCACCCGGCCGTCCGCACGGTGACGTCGCCGTTCTCGCTCCGCGCGCTGACGACGCGCGGGCTCGCCCCGTCGCGCGGGACGGCGATCCTCGTCCGGCCGGAGTCGCTGTGCGCGTCGACGCGGTAGGGGCCGCCGGGTACCCGCAGGGTGACGTCGCCGTTCTCGCTCTCGCCGGTCACCCGGTCCGCCGCCAGGGCCGGCCGGACGGTGATGCTCCCGTTCTCGGAGCGGGCGGAGACGTATCGGGAGGAGATGCCGTCCTCGGCGCGGACGTCGCCGTTCCGGGAGGTCAGCTCCAGCCGTCCGGCGGCGTCCCGTACGTCGATCTCGCCGTTCTCCGAACCGAGCCGCAGGTCGCTCTTGATCCCCCGCGAGGTGATCCCGCCGTTCTCGTCCTTCACGACCACCCGCACCCCGCGCGGCACTTCGATGCGGTGCTTGCCCTTGCACTCGTTGCTGATCCCATCACAGCGCTGCCGCAGCTTCAGGGTGTCCTTCTCCATCTCCCACGTGGCCTTCACAGATCCGCCAACCGACCAGCCGTCGAACCACCGGGTGACCTTGACGTCCTTCCCGTCCCCCGGCACCAGCTCGATCTCCGAGTCGTCCGAGTCGACGGTCAGCGTCTCCCCGCCGAGCGCGAACGTCCGCCGTTCCGGCTCCACGTCCGCCAGATCCACCGACCCGCACCCGGTGACCGCCGTTCCGGCGACCATCACCCCACCGGCCAGGAGTGCGAGACGGACGGGACGGGTGAGGCGAACCATGGTGATCTCCGTGTGCTGCGCGGGCTGCGTACCGGTGCGTCGCCCCGCCCGGCGCGGCGCCGCTCGATGAGCGAGACGGCGTCGGGCGGCAGCCAGGCCGAGGCCGTGCCGCTGTCGTCGCCGCCGCCGGAGGCGAACAGGTGCGGGCCGAGCTGGGCCTGGAGGTCGGCGGGGCTGGGCCGGTGCTCGGCCGCCATCTGCATGCAGGAGTCGATGAGCGGGCGCAGCTCGTCGGGCAGGCCGGAGAGGTCCGGGCCCTCCCGGAGCAGCATGAAGACGGTCTCGACCGGGTTGGCGCCGTGGAAGGGCGCGTGGCCGGTGGCGGCGAAGACGAGGGTGGAGCCGAGCGAGAAGACATCGCTGGCGCCGGTGACGCTGCGGGAGTCCCTGGCCTGCTCGGGGGACATGTAGGCGGGCGTGCCGACGGCCACGTTGGTCATGGTCAGCCGGGTGTTGGAGACGCCGGAGGCGATGCCGAAGTCGATGACGCGCGGGCCGTCCTCCACCACCAGGACGTTGGACGGCTTGAGGTCGCGGTGGACGAGGCCGGCGCCGTGGATCGACTGGAGCGCCTCGGCGATGCCGGCCGCCAGCCACCGCACGGCCTGGGCGGGGAGCGGCCCGCACTCGTTGATGATCTCTTCGAGCGAGGGCGCGGGGACGTACGCGGTGGCCAGCCAGGGCACGGCCGCGCGCGGGTCGGCGTCGACGACGGCGGCCGTGTAGAAGCCGCTGACCGCCCGCGCGGCTTCCACCTCACGGGTGAAGCGGACGCGAAAGAGCTGGTCCTCGGCCAGTTCCGTGCGGACCGTCTTGATCGCCACCCGTCGGCCGGACGCCGAGCGGGCGAGATAGACCAGACCCATGCCGCCGGCTCCGAGCCGGCCGAGCACCTCGAACGGGCCGATCCGTCTCGGGTCGTGCTGTGTGAGCTGCTCCAACTGGCCTGCCACCTCCCCGTGGGGGCTCGAAAGGATTGTTCCGGCCCCGTGCAGCGTCTCACCGCGAATTATCCCGGGGTACGCCCTCTGATTCTCCCTGGCCGGGGCGGTGGTGGCGAACCCGGGTCACGCTTCGGCGTGTCCATGCCGAAAGCGGAAGTTCCGCCCCCGCACCGGCGCACTTTCCCGGCCGTCACAGCGTGCTATCAGGCCTCATCACACACACGAGCACCAGACGTTCCGCCGTCCCGTCGCCGCCCGCCACGGCGGCCGGACGGCGGCCGTCAGCGCCCCTCCGCCCCCGCCGGGTCGACGACCGCGAAGTCGGCCCCCTGGTCGTCCGTCAGCACCGCGAACCGCCCGTACGGGGAGTCCCGCGCCTCGCGCCGGATCCGGCCGCCGAGCCGCCGCGCCGTACGGCACGCCTCGTCGCAGTCGGCGACGACGAAGTAGACCAGGAAGTGCGCGGGCATCGCCGCGGGAAAGGACGACTCGTCCATGACGGCCCGCCCGCCGACCGCGTGTTCGGGCGCGAGCGGCTCCCCGGCGGGGGTCCACACGGCGTAGTCGAACCCGTCGCCCCCGCCCAGGTCGTGGGCCGTGAGGGCGAAGACCCGCTCGTAGAAGGCGTCGACGGCCTCCGGCTCCCGCGTGTACACCTCCGCCCAGCCGTACGCGCCGGGGGTGCCGCGCTTGCCGAATCCCCGGTGCGCGGCGGCCTGCCAGACCCCGAACACGGCTCCGCCCGGGTCGGCGGCGAGCAGCAGCGTCCCGTATCCGCCCACCCGGGACGGTCCGGTGACGACCTGTCCGCCAGCCGCCCGGATCCCGTCGGCGGTGGCCTCGGCGTCGGGCGAGGAGAAGTAGACGCACCAGGCCGTCGGCATCCGCCCGTCGGGCTTGGGCGCGAGGGCCGCGACCTCCGCGCCCTCGTGCAGGGCCCGGACGTACGGCCCCTGCTCGGGGTCGCCCTGCTCGAAGGTCCAGCCGAAGAGCCCGCCGTAGAAGCGCTTGCCCGCCTCGACGTCGGGCAGGGTCACGTCCGCCCAGCACGGCGTGGTCCGCGGGGCTCCGTCCGTCGCTGCGCCCATGGCGCCCGCTCCCTTCCTCAGCACCGCACCGCACCGGTCCGGCCCGCGCGGGCCGGCCGGCCGCGCGAGGTGTCGCACCGGCCACGGTAGCGACGGACGCCCGGTCCCGCGCGGCCTACGGATGAGCCCGGGCGCCCGGCGGGCTCGGGACGGGCTCGGACGGCCCCGGGGTGAGCTCCGACGGGACTCGGACGGACCAGCGGGGCCCCACCGGGCCGCCGGACCGGCGGAAGGCGCACCACCGCCGCCGTCCGGTGGCCCGCGCCCTCCTGCCCGCGCCCCCACCGCAGCCCCTCCGCGCGACCGGATCCACGACTTGTCGATAAGACAATTCACCGGTACGGGCCAATCCGCGAACGTCCGGAAATTGCCCTCGTGAAACGCCTCTGACCTGCTTATCCACCCCTATTCGCACCCCCGCCCCCATTTGCATGCGACCGAATCGCGCTCCGATCACCCCTCGGTAAGCTGACGGCATGACAGGACAAGTACGCACCGTCGACGGCCGGGTGGCCGGCCGCCGAGGACAGGCGACGCGACAGAAGCTGCTCGACTGCCTCGGGGAAATGCTCAGCTCCCACCCCTACCGCGACGTCAAGGTCATCGACGTCGCCCGGCGGGCCGGCACCTCGCCCGCGACCTTCTACCAGTACTTTCCGGACGTCGAAGGCGCCGTTCTGGAACTCGCCGAGGAAGTCGCGAAGGAAGGGACGACCCTTAGGGAACTCGTCGCCGGCCGTTCCTGGGTGGGCAAGGCCGGCCGGCAGGCCGCCGAGGAGCTGGTGGACGGTTTCCTCGCCTTCTGGCGGCGGAACGACGCGATCCTGCGCGTGATCGACCTCGGCGCGGCCGAGGGGGACAAGCGGTTCTCCAAGATCCGTATGCGGATCCTCAACGCCGTGACCGATTCCCTCACGGAATCCGTGAAGGAACTCCAGGCCAAGAACAAGGTGGACAAGGACGTCAGCGCCGCCGCCGTGGCCGGCTCGCTGGTCGTGATGCTGGCGGGCGTCGCCTCCCACCAGAAGGGCTTCCAGGGCTGGGGCGTCAAGCAGGCCGACCTCAAGCCCAATCTGACGCTGCTGGTGCACCTGGGCATCACCGGCAAGAAGCCCGCGCGGTAGGCCGCGCGGCACACACCCGTCCTGTCAGCAACGGCGGCGGGTCACCGGGGGCGCGGCCGGCCCGCCCCGGTGACCCGCCGTTCGCGCGTCCGGAGCCGGTCCGGCGCACACTCCGGCCGGCGCGCACTCCGGTCGGCACACGCTCCGGCCGGCGCGCACTCCGATCAGCGCGCACTCCGGCCCGCAGGAAACCCCGGCCCGGGCAAGGCCGCCCCGCCCGGGACCTCACCCCTTGCGGCCGTGCAGCTTCTTCAGCACGTAGCGCTTGCCCGACCCCTGCTTGCCGATCTCGTGGTAGATCCGCGGCTCCTTCGCCGTACCGCCGACGCTCCAGTTCTTCTCGTACCGCCCGCAGGCGTCGAACCGCAGCCCGACGCCGACGACCTTGCCGCTCTCCTTGACCGGCGTCCAGCTGCCGGACCCCTTGCAGTCCTGGATCCGGTCGTGCCCCATGCCGTCCCACTCGAACTTGTCGAGTCCGTCCGCGACCGCCTTGCCGTCCCGTTCCAGCCGGACGACGCCGCCCCGGCCGTCGTTCCAGACGCCCGCGATGTCGGACCGGTGCAGCTTCGGCGGCTCGTAGACGGTGGCGAGCCCCGTCCCGTACGCGGTCGCGCCGACCGCGCCGACGAGCAGCCAGGCCAGGGCGCCGTCCCGGGCCACCCGCCGGGCCACGCTCCCCGGGCGGTCCTCCCGCACCCGGCGGGCGGCGCGGCGCGCCGCCAGGGCCGGCGGCAGCAGGCCGACGGTCAGCCCGCCCCACCAGAGCAGGTACTTGAGCGGAGGGGCCGGCGCGAGGGCGCCGAGCGCCGCCACCGCGCCGAAGACGACGACCAGCCCGGCGGCCACCACCGGCACCGCGCCGACCGTCCACCACCGGCCCTCGGGCCGGCCGGCGCGCGCGGCCGCGCGGCGGGAGAGCCCGAGCGCGGGCATCACGGCCGCGGCCGTGACGAAACCGCTGAGCAGCACGGTGAGCAGCAGCGCGCCGAGCGCCACGGCGACGGCCAGGACGGGGGCGGTGGGCAGCCCTTGGTGCTCCCGTGACAGCAGAACGAGCACACCGGCGCTGGCCGCGACGACGACCTCGGCGCAGAGCGTGGCCATCGAGGCGCAGAAGGCGGCGCCGAAGCCGTCCGGATGGCGCGGTGCGCGCGGCCGGTCCGCACGCTCCGTACCGCCCGTGCCGTCCGCACCACCCGTGCCGCCCGTCTCGTCGGCCTCCTCCGTGCGCTCCTTGCGCCCCTTGCGCTCCTTGCGCTCCTTGCGCTCCTTCCCGTCCGTCCGGCCCGCCTTGTCCGTCCGCTCGCGGGCGCCGGTGCCGTCCGCCCCGGCGGAGTCGTCGGGTGCGGTCGCCGGCGCCTCGTCCGGTATCGAGCCCGGCTCAGCTTGCTGTGTCATATCCGCCCCTCTCTCCAAGAATGATTCCCCCGGAGGCCGGGAGGTTCCCTGGTGAAGGGCCGTCCTTGCCGGGACCCGGCCCATGCCGGGCCACGGGCCCCGCGCCGCGCCCGCCCCCGCCGGCCGGGCGGACGACGGCCGGGCGAGGGCCGGCAAGAGTCGGCAAGGGCCGACAAGGGCATGGGCAGTCGGGGAACCGTTCCGCCGGAAAGGACCGCGCGGGCGTCCCCCCGGACGACAACCGCGCCGAATCTGTGACACACCTCACCCCCGCGGGGGCTTCGGCTCACCCTGGAGGTTTCGACGGGCGGTTACGGGCCAACCGGGAGGACGAGCCGGCGGCGGCGCATCGATGCGCACCCCGAGCACGGCACCGCACGCCGCCGCCGCCCAGCTCCGGCGCCTCAGCCCTGCCGTCGCGCCGGACCGCGACCCGTACTCGCCAAGTCGTCCGGGGTCACCTGGGCGTCTCGACGTCCCCTCGCAACGAATCGCTTCATCCAAGGGTGATCAGGTGAACACTTCCCGTCAACACCTGGTCTGGACTTTGCCTCCTACGCCCCATTTGTAATGGCGTGTTGTGGCTCGAAAGCGCCGTTCCAGCGGGGCAGCGTCCGCGCCGGAACGGGTCCGCTGTCGACCTCGCACCAGATGCGCTTGCCCGAGCCCTCCTGCTGCCAGCCCCAGCGGTCCGCCAGGCCGTCCACCAGTTCCAGGCCCCGGCCGCCCGTCTCGTCGCCCCTGGCGCACCGGCGGCGGGGCGGCCGGGCGCTGATGTCTGCGACTTCGACGCGGACCGTGCCGGCGCCGCCCCCCGCCGCCGGGCCCGCGGCGCCCGCCGCCCCGGGGAAGAACATCCGCAGCACGGCCGGACACCCGGTGTGCACCACGGCGTTGGTCACCAGCTCGGAGATCAGCAGGATCAGCGTCTCGGCCAGCGGCTCGTCGACCCCTATCCCGGACCCCGCCAGCCGCGACCGCGCCCATCTTCGGGCCCGCCCCACCTCCGCGGGGTCGACCCCGACCTCCATCTGCATTTGAAGCACCTGCACCGCTCACACCATCCGAACCGGCGGACACAACGCCTCGCGTCTCCAGGGGATCACGCAGCGTGACTCCCTTTCCGCACAGCATGGTTGACCCACAGTTACCCCAACAACCACTTCAGGGATATTCCGGCGCAAAGGAGTATCCGCGCCACAAACTGTGCGAGGCACACTGCGTGGACTCGAACACGGGGGAATCGCGACCTCCATGCCGATACGAGCACGGGACATTCAAGGGAGAGTACCCGAGGCGAACCCTACTCCGATGCGTGACGACTTCCACGGAGAACACAACTCGATATCAACACAGCGTGATCATTCCAAACCCGTCACCCGGGCTTTTCCGCTTCCCGATTACGGTGCGCATTTCGGTCGCTCAGAATTTCGCCCGAGCGAATTTCCGGAGGGTTACCACCCGTGTTCGGCCCGCAGGCTCTCCCCCGCCGATCCGGGCCCGGCGGAGACGGTCGCGCGACGCGCCCGACGTTCGATTCCCCACACCGCCCGACGCGGGTCGGCAACCACCGGCGGACCGGCCTTTCCTCCGACTTCCAAGCCGGGGAATTGCCGCCCCGCATACGGGGAGTGACAGTGCCTCAGGCCGAGGACCCCGCACGGTACGTCGCCGTCGCCTGGTCGAAAAAGCTGTCCACCGACCGCTGGCCGTCCATCGGCCCCAGCACCTGGAGCACGTGGTAGCGGCCGTCGAGGATGACGGCCGAGTTGCGGACGTACACCTGACGTCCGCTCTCGTCGTTCCAGTTGAACGTGCCCTCCGCGCCGGCCCTCCGCCCCACGTCCACCCGCCGCAGCCCGGAGGAGCCGGACCAGGAGGACGACCGGAAGGCGGCCAGTTCGGGCTCCTTCTCCTGCTGGTAGGCCATCGGATCGGCGCCGAACTCGGACACCTTGTCCCGCCCCGGCACCACGATGAGCTCGAAGTCCCCGCCGGCGTAGACGACCTGGCCGCGCTCGTTGTCGCCGCGGCGCTGCCACTCCCGGGCCACGGCCACCGTGAACCCCTTCGGATCGCGGCGCAGGGTGAAGCCCTTGGCCACGCCACCGGCCTCGGCGGTCGCCTCGTCCTCACGGGGCGGGCCCGAGCGGCCGAAGGTGCCGGGCGCGGCGCCGAGCGCGTCGGCGGTCCGCGGCGTCCCCTGCCCGGCGCCCGCGCTCTCCGAGGCGCGCGGCATGAACAGCAGCGCGTAGAGCACCGCGCCGACGAGCAGCAGCAGGACGGCGCCCAGCAGCAGCCGGCCCAGCCGGTGGGCGGGCTGGACGCCGTAGACGTGCTGCTCCTGGAGGTGTCCGGTGGCGGCGACGCCGCCCGGCACCCGCGGCCGGCCGCGGTCGGCCCGCTTGTGCCGGCCGTGCGCCGGAGGCGCGGCGGCCGGCGGGCCCCCGGCGGTGCCGCGTCCCCGGCGACGGCGTACGAGTTCGCCGCGGCGGCGGACGATCGGCAGCCGGGCCGTGCCCTTGGCCGCCGGTACCGCCGACGGGTCGTCGGGGGCCGGCGGCGGCACGGTGACCGTACGGCTGCCGACGTCCGGCTCCGGGGCGGACCGGATCAGGGAGCGCAGCCAGCCGCGCAGTTCCTCGAAGTCCGGCCGCTCGGCGGGGTCCTTGCGCATCAGGGACTCGACCACCGGGCGCAGGGCGCCGCACTCCTCGGCGTAGGCCGGGGGTTCGGAGCAGACGAGCCGGACGAGCTCGGCGGCGCTCTCCTCGGGGTACGGCGCGTGGCCCTGCACGGCGCGGAACAGCAGGGCGCCCAGCGCCCACAGGTCGGCGGCCGGGCCGACGGGCGGGGCCAACTGCCAGTCCTCGCGCACCGGCCAGGCCTGTTCCGGCGCCCAGCGCTCGGTGACGGGGCCTACGACGAGCATCCGGGCCTGCCGGGCCCGCTCCGCGGCGAGCGCGCCGGCGGCGTCCGCGGGGCGCCCCCAGGCGGCGGGGGCAGTCGCGCCCCCGGTGGAGGCTGCTTCCGGCTCCGGCCGGCCGGGAGCCGCGCCGCCCGCCGGCCCGCCGCCCACCAGCGCGTCGGCACTCCAGGGCGGGGTCGTGCCGGGAGCCGGGGCGGTGCCGCTGGCGGCGCTGCCGCCGCCCCAAGTGGAGGCGCTCGTCGGCGGACGCCCGGCGCGGGCGGCGGCGAGCGTACCGGCCCGGTACGCGGCGACGGCGTCGGCGCGCGGCCCCCGCCGGGGACCGTGCGGGGCGGGGGCCCCACCACCCGTAGGCCCACCACCCGTAGGCCCACCACCCGCGAACCCACCGCCCGCGAACCCGCCACTCGTGGGCCCGCCGCTCGGCTGCCCACCACCGGGATGTCCGCCACCGGCGAATCCACCGCCCGCCGGAACGCCCCCGGGGCGGCCACCACCGGCGGCCCGGCCTGCCGGACGCCCGCCTCCCGCGGCCCCGTTACCGCCCGGCCGGGGAACGTACGCCTCCCGCGACTCCGCTCTCCCGGCCTTCCCCTCCGCACCTCCCGTACCCTGCGTACCCCCCGTACCCTGCACACCCTCCGTTCCCTCCGCCCCGGCGCCCGCCGCCGGGACGGGGTCGTAGCCGCAGAGCGCCTCCTCCGCCGCGCCCGCCGCCAGGCCGGTCAGGACGGCCCGGCCGTCCTCGCAGATGAGAACCGTGCGGGTGGTGATGTTCCGGTGGGTCCAGCCCTGGGCGTGCAGGGCGCGGAGGGCCGTGAGGACGTCGGCCGCGACCTCGGCCGCGCGGTGCGGGGAGAGGGTGCGCTCCGCGAGGACGGCGGCGAGCGGGCGGGCGGGGACGAGTTCGCTGACGATCCAGAGGCTGCCCGCCTCGGCGAATACGTGGAAGACCTGGTCGAGGCGCGGGTGGTCGGGGATCCGGGCGGCTGCCGTCGCGGCGTCCAGCGCGCGGCGTACCGCCGGGTCCGAGGCCCCGGCGACCGTCCGGCCCGGCGGCCGGCCCCGGCCGGGCGCGCTCTCCCGGCCCGGCACGGGCGCCCCGGGCCCGGCCTCGACGAGCTCGGCGTCGACCACCTCCGGCAGCGGGATCTGCCGGACCAGGACCTCCTGCCCGCTGTAGGTGTCGAACGCCCGTGTCTCGACGAGCTCGAACGCGTCGGACGGAGGCAGCGGAAGGCGATACCGGTCGGCGAGCACCCGGCCCGCGTAGTCGTCCACGACGCCTCCCCTAAGCGCGCGATCCCTGCACCCGACGCCCGACCGGCCTCCGCCGGCGGCCGGTTGGCGGGCCGTGCGCGGCTGCGTTCCGTCCCCGACCCTTCACGATACGTGCCGAACGCGCCGCGGCGGGCGCGTACCGCTCAGATCGTCGGACCCGATGACGTCCCGATGGTCGCGGCCCAACGACCGGCGCCCACGCGGCTGTTCGGACTCCGTACACAACACCGTCCGCGGGTGCGAATCTTCCCGTCGCCGACACCTCGTTCCCCCGGCGGGGAGGGCGGGCGCAGACGGGCCGCGCGTCAGGCCGCCGGGTCCGCGGACACCTGCCCGGGGACCGCCCGCGTCACGGCCGTGCCGCCACCGGAACCGGGCCGTCCGAGGCTGCCGTCGTCCTTGTTCCCGTTCGTGACGACGAGGGCGACGACCGTCCCGATGACCGCCAGGACGACCACCGCCACCACCAGGAGCAGCACACGCTTCTGCACCGGGGGACGCATCCGCACCAGGGTCTCGGTGTAGGCGCCGCCCAGCGGCTCGGGCTCGGTCCGCGCCGCGGCGGCGGAGCCGGAGGGCGTCGCGTCGCGCAGCGGCCGGAAGGCGCTGCCGGACGTCTCGCCGCCGCTCTGGACGCCTCCGCCCTGGACGCCTCCTCCATCGGGCGCGGCGGTCCCGCTCCGCCCCTTGCCCCCGCCGGGCCGCTCGGGGGCCGCGGCGGCGACGGGCTTCCGCGGCGCCTTCCGCTCGGCGGGCCCCGCGGGCCGCGCGGTCCGCTCCGTGCGCTCGCCCCCGGCCTCGCGCCCGGCGTCCCGCGCGGGTCCGGCGAGGCCCTTGGGCACGGCGATGGCCTGCGTGGCGTCGGTGGCGGGCGTCCGGGCGGGCAGCCGCTCGTCGGGCGCGTTGACGGCCTCCGTCAGGAGCGCCCGCGCGCCCGCCTCGTCCAGCCGCTTCTGCGGGTCCTTGGCGAGCAGCCCGTACATGACACCCTCCAGCGGACCCGCGTTCTTCGGCGGGCCCAGCGGCTCGGTCATGACGGCGGTCAGGGTGGCGATCGCCGACCCCTTGTCGTACGGCGGGGCGCCCTCGACGGCCGCGTAGAGCAGCCCGCCCAGCGACCACAGGTCGGCCGGCGGGCCGGGCTTCTGGCCGCGCGCCCGCTCCGGGGATATGTACGAGGGGGCGCCGACGAGCATGCCCGTCGAGGTGACCGAGGGGTCGCCCTCGACCTGGGCGATGCCGAAGTCGGTGAGGACGACGCGGCCGTCGTCGGCGATGAGCACGTTGGACGGCTTCACGTCGCGGTGCAGGATGCCCTGGAGGTGCGCCGCGCGCAGCACGTCGAGGACGGCGAGGCCGACCTCGGCGGCGCGCCGCCACTTCAGCGGGCCGTCCTCGCGGATGACGTCGGCGAGCGAGCGGCCCTCGATGAGCTCCATGACGATCCAGGGCCGGTCGTCCTCGTGCACCACGTCGAAGACGGTGACGGCGCCGGCGCTGCGGATCCGCGCGATGGCCTTGGCCTCGCGCAGGGTACGGGTGATGAGGCGGCGCTTCTCGTCCTCGTCGATGTTGGCGGGGAAGCGCAGCTCCTTGACGGCGACGACGCGTCCCAGCGTCTCGTCGGTGGCCCGCCAGACCGTGCCCATGCCGCCCCGGCCGAGCACGTCGCCGAGGCGGTAGCGCCCGGCGAGGAGGCGCCCGGTCGTGCCCTGCGTCTGCTCCGCGTCCGACATGCGTCCCCTCTGGCATTCAGCTCTGCGACCAACCGACCCCGGCCGAGGGACCATTGTCTCTCATCCGCCGACCAGAGGAAGGCCAGGGTCCGGGCGACCATGGATGATGAGCGCATGCCGACGCGCAGTGCCTTCTCGCGCCTCACGGCGGCCATGACCGCGCTGTGCTGCGCCGTCTCGGCCCTGACGACGGCGTGCGATGGCGACCCTGCCCGCTCCCCTGTAGGGGACATCGTTGCACGAGGACCGGTTCCCGGCGCCGCCGAGCTGTCACAAGATGCTCACGGTGTCTCCCGGTTCACCACCGCCGGAGTGGCGGACCTGCGCACCGGGCGGCGCATCCGCCGCACGGACCGCTTCCGGGCCGGGAGCATCACCAAGACGGTCGTCGCGACGGTCGTCCTCCAGCTGGCGGCCGAGGGCCGGCTGCGGCTCGACGAACCGGCGGCCGGGCTGCTCCCCCGGCGCACCGCGGCGTGGCTGCGCCGGACGCGAAACGGACGCGACGTCACGATCCGCCAACTCCTCACCCATACCAGCGGTCTGTTCTCCTATACGGACGATGTGGCGCTGTCCTGGTCCTCCTTCGGCGCGGGGTTCGCCGGTCACCGTTTCAAGACCCACCCGCCCGAGGCATTGGTACGGACCGCGCTGGGCCACCGCCCGTACGCCCCGCCCGGCGCCCGCTACCACTACTCGAACACCGACTACGTCCTGCTCGGCATGGCCATCCGTCAGGTGACGGGCCGTCCGTACGCCGCCGAGGTGCGCCGCCGCGTCATCCGCCGCCTCGGCCTGACCGGCACCAGCCTTCCCGGCACCCGCGTCACGCTGCCCGCGCCGCACGGCCGCGCGTACTCCCCGGCGCCCCGGGGCGGACCGGCGGACGTCACCGACCTCAACCCCTCGGTCGCGGGCGCCGCCGGCGAGCTCGTCTCGACCCTCCCGGACCTCAACCGCTTCCTCTCCGCCCTGCTGCGCGGCGAGCTCCTCCCCGCGGGCGCCCTCCGTCTGATGCGCGACACCGGCGCCTCGCGCGGGCGCTACGGCATGGGCCTCTTCCCGGTGCGGCTGCCGTGCGGGGTGACGCTGTGGGGGCACAACGGCGCCATCAACGGCTCGTACGCGGGCACGCTGGGCACGGCGGACGGGCGTCACGTCCTCACGTACCGGGTCAACTCGGACGCCAGCGTCGCCCCGGAGGCGGAGGAGCGGCTGCTGCGGGCGGAGTTCTGCTGACGCCGTTCCGCTGCTTGCCGTTCGCCGGCACTCCCGCCCCGCCTCACGCCAGCGGCTGGATCTCGGGCGCCCCCAGCCGTGCCGCGTCCGCCGTCCGGTCGTCGGGCTGGAGCTGCGACTCCCGTTCGGCCTCCACCCGCTTCTCGTAGTGCGCGATCTCCTTCTCCACCTGCTCCTCGTCCCAGCCCAGCACCGGCGCCATCAGCCCGGCCGCCTCCCGGGCGCACCGCGTGCCCCGGTCGAAGGTCTCGATGGAGATGCGGGTACGGCGGGTGAGGACGTCGTCCAGGTGCCGGGCGCCCTCGTGGGAGGTGGCGTGGACGACCTCGGCGCGGAGGTAGTCCTCGGCGCCGCCCAGCGGCCGGCCGAGCGAGGGGTCGGCGGTGACGAGCTCCAGGACCTCGTCGACCAGCGAGCCGTACCGGTTGAGCAGGTGCTCCACCCGGGCCACGTGCAGGCCGGTGCGCCGGGCAAGCTGGGCGCGGCCGTTCCACAGCGCCCGGTAGCCCTCGGCGCCGGCGAGCGGCACATCCTCGGTGACGCAGTCGGCGACCTTCTGCGTGAGCCCGTGCACCGCCTCGTCCACCGCGTCCTTGGCCATCACCCGGTAGGTCGTGTACTTGCCGCCCGCCACGACCACCAGCCCCGGCACCGGGTGCGCCACGGTGTGCTCGCGGGACAGCTTGCTCGTCGCGTCCGACTCCCCGGCCAGCAGCGGGCGCAGCCCGGCGTAGACACCCTGGACGTCATCGCGCGTCAGAGGGACGGCGAGCACCGAGTTGACGTGTTCCAGCAGGTAGTCGATGTCGGCGCTGGACGCGGCGGGGTGGGCCTTGTCGAGGTCCCAGTCGGTGTCCGTGGTGCCGATGATCCAGTGGCGTCCCCAGGGGATGACGAAGAGGACGCTCTTCTCGGTGCGCAGGATGAGCCCGGTGGTGGAGTGGATGCGGTCCTTGGGGACGACCAGGTGGATGCCCTTGGACGCGCGGACGTGGAACTGGCCGCGCTCGGCGATCAGCTGCTGGGTGTCGTCCGTCCACACCCCGGTGGCGTTGACGACCTGCCGGGCCCGCACCTCGTACTCGCCGCCCTGTTCCAGGTCGCGCACCCGCGCCCCGACGACCCGTTCGCCCTCGCGCAGGAAGCCCACGACGCGCGCCCGGTTGGCGACGGCGGCGCCGTACGCGGCGGCGGTGCGGACCAGGGTGGTGACGAAGCGGGCGTCGTCCATCTGGGCGTCGTAGTACTGGAGGGCGCCGACGAGCGCGTCCTTGCGCAGGCAGGGCGCCACCCGCAGGGCGTGCTTGCGGGTGAGGTGCCGGTGGACGGGCAGTCCGCGGCCGTGGCCGGACGAGACGGACATCGCGTCGTAGAGCGCCACGCCGGAGCCCGCGTAGAGCCGCTCCCAGCCGCGGTGCTGGAGGGGGTAGAGGAACGGCACGGGCTTGACGAGGTGCGGGGCGAGCCGCTGCAACAGCAGACCGCGCTCCTTCAGGGCCTCGCGGACGAGAGCGAAGTCGAGCATCTCCAGATAGCGCAGGCCGCCGTGGATGAGCTTGCTGGACCGGCTGGAAGTGCCGGCGGCCCAGTCCCGGGCCTCGACGAGGCCGGTGGTCAGACCGCGCGTGGCGGCGTCCAGCGCGGTGCCCGCGCCGACGACGCCGGCGCCGACCACCAGGATGTCGAGTTCCCGTTCCGCCATCCGGGCGAGTGCCTCGCCGCGCTCGGCCGGACCGAGTGTCGCTGTCCTCACCGCTGCCTCCCGCTTGCCGCGTCCGCTGCGTGTGCTCCGTGCCCCGGGCCGCCCTGGGCCTCTCCGGGCCTTCCCGGGCGGGGTACGGCGTCTCCTCCGATGCTGCACCAGATCCGCCGCCCCGGCCGCGCCGGATCCCGACGGGACCGACGCCACCTCGCGCCCCACACACCACGCCTGCCCTCTCCCGCCGCAGCCATGACACGAATGGCGACGTCTGAGACGACAATGCCCGGAATATGTCGTATATCCCCTTAACCTGATCTACGACATCCGACTTCGACACTCGGGGATCGGTCCGGCGTCCCCGCCCGCAGGACCCCACGGCTCCTCACCGGGAAGGACCGCTCGCACATGCCCGCAGACCTCGCCGTCATCGGCCTGGGCCACCTCGGCCTCCCCCTCGCCCAGGCCGCCACCGCCGCCTCCCTGGTCACCGTCGGCTACGACCCCGACCCGCACACCGTCGCCGAACTGCGCGCCGGCCGGCTGCCCGCCGAGGACGGCGGCACCCTCACCGCCGCCGAACTCCGCCGGATGCTCGCCACGGGCTTCCGCGCCACGACGGAGGACGCCGAGCTCGGCAGGGTCCGCACGGCCGCCATCTGCGCCCCCACCCGGCTCGGCGAGAACCGGGCGCTGGACCTCGGGGCCGTGGAGGACGCGGCCCGCGCCCTCGCGGCCCGGCTCCGGCCGCACACCACCGTCCTCCTGGAATCCGCCGTCCACCCCGGCGCCACCGAGAACGTCGTACGCCCCCTGCTGGAGGAAGGCTCCGGCCTGCGCGCCGGCCGCGACTTCCACCTCGCCTACTGCCCGGGCCGCGCCGACCCCGGCAACCGGGACCGGGGCGTCACCCGCGTCCCCAAGGTCGTCGGCGGACTCACCCCCGCCTGCACCGAGGCCGCCGCCGCCTTCTACGGCCGCTTCTGCGAGAAGATCGTCCGCGCCCGGGGCCCCCGCGAGGCCGAGACCGTGCGCATGTGGGAGACCAACTACCGGCACGTCAACATCGCCCTCGCCAACGAGATGGCCGTCTTCTGCCACGACATCGGCGTCGACCTCTGGGACGTCGTCCGCTGCGCCGAGACCAAGCCCTTCGGCTTCCAGGCGTTCCGCCCGGGCCCCGGCGTCGGCGGCCACGGCACCCCCATCGACCCCAACTACCTCTCCTACCAAGGCCGCAGCCTCGGCTACCCGCTCCGCATGGTCGAGCTCGCGCAAGAGGTCAACGGCCGGATGCCGCGCTACATCACCCAGCGCTGCGCCGCCCTCCTCAACGAACACGGCAAGTCGGCGCGCGGCGCCCGCGTCCTCCTCCTCGGCGTCGGCTACAAGGCCGACATCGGCGACCAGGAGGGCTCCCCCGCCCGCGAGATCGCCTGCCGCCTGATGGAACTGGGCGCCCAGATCGGCTTCCACGACCCCTACGTGCCGCAGTGGCGGGTGCTGGGGCGGCCGGTGCCGCGGGTGGACTGCCTGTACGAGGCGGCGGCCGTCGCGGACCTGACAGTGCTTCTCCAGCACCACCGGACGTACGACTTGCAGGGCCTGGCCGTGAAGGCGCAGCTCCTCCTGGACACCCGAGGCGCGAGCCCGGCCGGCGCGGCCCACCGACTGTGAGGGGTGCCCCGGTCCCTCCCCTTCGCCGTTTCCTGGGGCTGCCGCCCCAGACCCCGCTTGTCGCGGCTCCGCCGCTCGTCCTCAAACGCCGGACGGGCTGGATAGTGCGCCCTTGGGCGCGCACTCCAGCCCGTCCGGCGCTTGAGGACAACCGCGCGGAGCGCGGTTTCGGGGGGCTGGGGGCTCGCCCCCAGAAAACGGCGAAGGGGAGGGACAGGGGCCTCCTACAGCCGGCCGGAGGCCGGCAACCGCGGCTGCGCGTCCAGCAGAGTCTTCAGCTTCGCGAAGTCCTCGACGCACCGCCCCGTCCCCACAGCGACGCAATCAAGCGGCTCATCCGCCACCAGCACAGGAATATCCAGCTCCCGACTCAACCGCACATCCAGCCCGCGCAGCAACGCACCCCCACCCGTCAACACGATCCCCCGGTCCATGATGTCCCCGGACAACTCCGGCGGCGTCTCGTCGAGCGTCTGCCGCACCGCCATCACGATCGCGTCCACCGGCTCGCTCAACGCGTGCCGGATCTCGTCGGCGGTCAGCTCCAGCGTCTTGGGCAGGCCGCTGACCTGGTCGCGCCCCCGGATGGTGAACCGGTCGGGAGGCAGCAGCCCCTGCGTCTCCTCCGGGTCGCCACCCCCGTCCGCCTCCGGGTGCTTCTCCAACTGCCGTGCCACGGCGGCGAGTCCGGCGGCCGTCCACTTCCCGGTCGGCGCCGCGGACCCGATGCTCAGCTTGATCTCCTCGGCGGTGCGCTCCCCGATGGCGAGGGCGTACTCCTTCTTCACGTAGGAGATGATCGCCGCGTCCATCGCGTCACCGGCCGTCCGTACGGACCGGGCGGTGACGATGCCGCCCAGGGAGATCACGGCGACCTCCGTCGTGCCGCCGCCGATGTCGACGACCATGCAGCCGGTCGGCTCGCTGACCGGCAGCCCCGCGCCGATCGCCGCCGCCATCGGCTCCTCGACCAGGTGCACGGCGCGCGCCCCGGCCTGCGAGGCGGCCTCGATGACGGCCCGCCGCTCGACGCCGGTGATGCCGGACGGCACGCACACCACGACCCGCGGCCGGGAGAACCGGCGGTTCCCGGTGACCTTCTTGATGAAGTGCCGCAGCATCCGCTCGGCTATCTCGAAGTCGGCTATGACGCCGTCGCGCATCGGGCGGATGGCCACGATGTTCGAAGGAGTGCGCCCGATGGTCTCCTTGGCCTCGGAACCCACGGACAGCACACTGCCGTCATCAGCGTTGACGGCCACGACCGAGGGCTCATTGAGCACCACTCCCCTCCCGCGCACCCACACCAGTGTGTTGGCGGTGCCGAGGTCGATGCCCATGTCCCTGCCGCTGAACGACTTACTTTGCGCCATAAGTCGCCAGTATTCACCATCCCCGAACCTTTATACGGAGTTGACGGCGGAGACCGGCCGCCCGGAACGGCGGAGACCGGCCGCCCGGAAGACGCCGAAGGGCCCGGCCGCCGCAGCGGACCGGGCCCTTCCACCGCGTACGCGGCGACGGAGCGTCAGCGCTTGTCGTGCTGCGACGGCGCGACCGTCACCTCGACCCGCTGGAACTCCTTGAGCTCGCTGTAGCCCGTGGTCGCCATCGCCCGGCGCAGCGCGCCGAAGAAGTTCATCGACCCGTCGGGGGTGTGCGAGGGGCCGAGGAGGATCTCCTCGGTGGTGCCGACGGCGCCCAGGTTCATGCGCTTGCCGCGCGGCACGTCCTCGTGGACGGCCTCCATGCCCCAGTGGTGGCCGCGGCCCGGCGCGTCGGTGGCGCGGGCGAGCGGGGAGCCCATCATCACGGCGTCGGCGCCGCAGGCGATGGCCTTGGGCAGGTCGCCGGACCAGCCCACGCCGCCGTCGGCGATGACGTGCACGTACCGGCCGCCGGACTCGTCCATGTAGTCGCGGCGGGCGGCGGCCACGTCGGCGACCGCGGTCGCCATCGGGACCTGGATGCCCAGCACGTTACGGGTGGTGTGCGCGGCGCCGCCGCCGAAGCCGACGAGGACGCCGGCCGCGCCGGTGCGCATCAGGTGCAGGGCGGCGGTGTACGTGGCGCAGCCGCCGACGATCACCGGCACGTCGAGCTCGTAGATGAACTGCTTGAGGTTCAGCGGCTCGGCGGCGCCGGAGACGTGCTCGGCGGAGACGGTCGTGCCGCGGATGACGAAGATGTCCACGCCGGCGTCGACGACGGCCTTGGAGAACTGCGCGGTGCGCTGCGGGGAGAGCGCGGCGGCGGTCACGACACCGGAGTCGCGGACCTCCTTGATGCGCTGCCCGATCAGCTCCTCCTTGATCGGGGCGGCGTAGATCTCCTGCAGGCGCTTGGTCGCGGCGTGCTCGTCCAGCTCGGCGATCTCGGCGAGCAGCGGCTCCGGGTCCTCGTACCGGGTCCAGAGGCCTTCGAGGTTGAGCACGCCGAGGCCGCCCAGCTCGCCGATGCGGATGGCCGTCTCGGGGGAGACGACGGAGTCCATCGGCGCGGCCAGGAACGGGAGCTCGAAGCGGTAGGCGTCGATCTGCCAGGCGATCGAGACCTCCTTCGGGTCACGGGTCCGCCGGCTGGGGACGACGGCGATGTCGTCGAACGCGTACGCCCGGCGTCCGCGCTTGCCGCGCCCGATCTCGATCTCAGTCACGTGTGTGGCCTTTCCTTCTACGACTGCCGCACTCCAGTATCACCGACGCGGCGCGGCGCGGCGGCGTGCCGGGGGTCGCGGGGCCCTCCCCGCGGAAACGACGAAAGGGCGGGGCGGGGGGAGGAACCCCCCGCCCCGCCCCGCGCGGGCTCAGCGACGCGAGTAGTTCGGCGCCTCGACCGTCATCTGGATGTCGTGCGGGTGGCTCTCCTTGAGCCCCGCCGCCGTGATCCGCACAAAGGTGCCCTTGTCCTTGAGCTCCTGCACATTGGCGGATCCCACATAGCCCATCGACGCCCGGAGACCGCCGATCAGCTGGTGGGCGACGGAGGACAGCGGGCCGCGGTAGGGCACCTGGCCCTCGATGCCCTCGGGCACCAGCTTGTCCTCGGAGAGGACGTTGTCCTGGAAGTAGCGGTCCTTGGAGAAGGAGCGCGCCTGGCCGCGCGACTGCATCGCGCCGAGCGAGCCCATGCCCCGGTAGGACTTGAACTGCTTGCCGTTGATGAAGACCATCTCGCCCGGCGACTCCTCGCAGCCCGCGAGCAGCGAGCCGAGCATCACCGTGTCGGCACCGGCCGCGATGGCCTTGGCGATGTCGCCGGAGTACTGGAGGCCGCCGTCGCCGATCAGCGGGACGCCCGCCGCGTGGCACGCCTGAGCGGCCTCGTAGATGGCCGTGACCTGCGGGACGCCGATGCCGGCGACCACGCGGGTGGTGCAGATCGAGCCCGGGCCGACACCGACCTTGACGCCGTCCACACCGGCGTCGATCAGCGCCTGGGCGCCGTCGCGGGTCGCGACGTTGCCGCCGACGACGTCCACGTCGATGTTGGACTTCACCTTGGAGATCATGTCGAGGATGCCGCGGCTGTGGCCGTGCGCGCTGTCCACGACGAGGAAGTCCGCACCGGCCTCGACCAGCGCCTGCGCCCGCTCGTACGCCTCGGCGCCGACGCCCACCGCCGCGCCGACGACGAGGCGGCCCTCGGAGTCCTTGGCGGCGTTGGGGTACTGCTCGGCCTTGACGAAGTCCTTGACCGTGATGAGGCCCTTGAGCACACCGGCGTCGTCCACCAGCGGCAGCTTCTCGATCTTGTGGCGGCGGAGCAGCTCCATGGCGTCCTCGCCGGAGATGCCGACCTTGCCGGTGACCAGCGGCATCGGCGTCATGACCTCGCGCACCGAGCGGGTGCGGTCCGTCTCGAACGCCATGTCGCGGTTGGTGACGATGCCGAGCAGCTTGCCGGCCGGGTCGGTGACCGGGACGCCGCTGATGCGGAAGCGGGCGCACAGGGCGTCGGCCTCGGCCAGCGTGGCGTCCGGGCGGACGGTGATCGGGTCGGTCACCATGCCGGACTCGGAGCGCTTCACCAGGTCGACCTGGTTGGCCTGGTCCTCGATCGACAGGTTGCGGTGCAGCACGCCCGCGCCGCCCTGGCGGGCCATGGCGATGGCCATCCGGGCCTCGGTGACCTTGTCCATGGCGGCGGACAGCAGCGGGATGTTCACCCGGACGTTGCGGGAGACGCGGGAAGAGGTGTCGACGGCGTTCGGCAGCACCTCGGAGGCGCCCGGCAGCAGCAGGACGTCGTCGTAGGTCAGACCGAGCATCGCGAACTTCGCGGGCATCCCGGCGGCGTGGTCAGTCATGACACCTTCCCAAATACGGAGTTCTGCGGGCGGGGCCGGGCCGGGCCGTCACCACCGGCGGCTGCCGCCGCGGGACCCGGAACCCCCTTGCCTCAGCGAGGACTCCCATGCTAACGGCCGCCGCGGGTGTCCCATTCCACGATCGGTGAGGATCACGTCACTTGGAGATTCGCACGAAATGGCCCCCGGGGCCGCTCCGCTACTGCTCGGCGAGCGCCCGCAGTCTGCTGAGCGCCCGGTGCTGGGCGACCCGGACCGCGCCGGGCGACATGCCCAGCATCTGCCCGGTCTCCTCGGCGGTCAGCCCCACGGCGACCCGGAGCAGCACCAGCTCGCGCTGGTTCTCCGGCAGGTTGGCGAGCAGTTTCTTGGCCCACTCCGCGTCACTGCTGAGCAGCGCCCGCTCCTCGGGGCCGAGCGAGTCGTCGGGCTGCTCGGGCATCTCGTCGGAGGGGACGGCCGTACTGCCGGGGTGCCGCATGGCGGCCCGCTGGAGGTCGGCCACCTTGTGCGCGGCGATGGCCACGACGAACGCCTCGAAGGGCCGGCCGGTGTCCCGGTAGCGGGGCAGCGCGCAGAGCACGGCGAGGCAGACCTCCTGGGCGAGGTCGTCCACGAAGTGCCGGGCGTCGCCGGGCAGCCGCGACAGCCGGGTGCGGCAGTAGCGCAGCGCCAGCGGGTGCACCAAGGCGAGCAGGTCGTGGGTGGCGCGCCGGTCGCCCTCGACGGCACGGGTGACGAGGGCGCCGATCTCGCCCGGCGCCGCCGCCACGCCGGAGGCCACTCCGGACGCCACACCCGGCGCCGCACCGGCGGGCGCTCCCGCGGGTGTGCCTGCGGCCGGGCCCGCGCCGGGGCCCGTGGTGGGGGCTGCGGCAGGACCCGTGGCGAGGAGCGGCCCCGGAGTCTCGTCGTCGCGCATCGGTCCATGGTGCCTCGGCGTCCGACGATCCACGGCACCGCCTTCATAGTTGTGCGTCGAACCGTTACGCGTCGGTGTCCTCGCACTCACGTCTCGCGTCGCCCCCTTCCGGGTATACCCGCCCCGCGCCCACGACTCCCCCGATAGCTTGGGCCCGTGCCGTATGACGTCCGGCCGTACGACAACGAGCTGTGCCTGCCCGTCATGAGGTCTCTTCTGGCCGAGCGAGAAGATTCGGCCTCTGCCGGGGAGGAGTCACACCTCAAGGATGCGGCATCCGTCGGGCTTTCGGCGCCGGGCGTCGGCGCCGCGGGGTCGCCGTGCGCGTCACCCGGCTCCACGCCGGTCCCGGGACCGCCCCCGCCGCGCGGAGTCCGTGCCGGTCTCCTCGGCGACGGCCCTGCCGACGGCGGCCGTCGTCGCCCGAGGTGTGACCACGCGCCGCGACCGCGCGGCGCCGCGTACCCGCTCCGCCGCTAGCGGACCAGGCCCCAGCGGAAGCCGAGCGCCACGGCGTGCGCCCGGTCGGACGCGCCCAGCTTCTTGAACAGCCGCCGGGCGTGCGTCTTCACCGTGTCCTCGGAGAGGAAGAGCTCGCGGCCGATCTCGGCGTTGGACCGGCCATGGCTCATGCCCTCCAGCACCTGGATCTCGCGCGCGGTGAGGGTGGGCGCCGCGCCCATCTCCGCCGAGCGGAGCCGCCTCGGGGCGAGCCGCCAGGTGGGGTCGGCGAGCGCCTGGGTCACCGTGGCCCGCAGCTCGGCGCGCGAGGCGTCCTTGTGCAGGTAGCCGCGGGCGCCGGCGGCGACCGCGAGGGCGACCCCGTCCAGGTCCTCGGCGACCGTGAGCATGATGATGCGGGCGCCGGGGTCCGCGGAGAGCAGCCGGCGCACCGTCTCGACGCCGCCCAGACCGGGCATGCGTACGTCCATCAGAATGAGGTCCGAACGATCGGCGCCCCAGCGGCGGAGGACTTCCTCGCCGTTGGCCGCCGTCGTCACGCGCTCGACGCCGGGCACGGTCGCCACCGCACGCCGGAGCGCCTCTCGGGCAAGCGGGGAGTCGTCGCAGACGAGGACGGATGTCATGGCCGTCCTCCGCAGCTGATGCGCGTCACCTTGAGCCTCCAGGCTGGTACTGATCGTCACCTGCGCGATTGGCGAGACACCTGCTGAGCAGACCGCCGCGGACCATCTCGGACACCTGCCCGACCGCTGCATTCGCCAACCGCCTCCGCACTCTCAACGACGGTCACCCGAAAGAGTTACGGGCTTGGTCGGCCGTGTTCGGCACTCTACGTGAGGGCCCGGATACGGAGCAGGGCGCACGGGGGGCGCTCGCCAGATCGTTCGAGTCGTGCCCCATTTGCCCGCTTGGAGCCGTTTTTCTTCACATTCGTGGACAACTGTGGCTAGATTCGCAATGAGTCATATTTTCATCTGCTCATAAGGATCCTGACGGGCCCGTCGGTTCCACCGCGGTCCCACCACCGTCGCATCGATGCGCTTCGATCCGTTTCGAGGGGACACGCAATGGCAGATTTCTCCCGGCTCCCCGGCCCCAACGCCGACCTGTGGGACTGGCAGCTGCTGGCCGCCTGCCGCGGCGTCGACAGCTCGCTGTTCTTCCACCCGGAGGGCGAGCGCGGCGCGGCCCGCAGCGCCCGCGAGGCCTCGGCGAAAGAGGTCTGCATGCGCTGCCCGGTCCGCGCGGAGTGCGCGGCGCACGCGCTGGCGGTCCGGGAGCCCTACGGCGTGTGGGGCGGACTCACCGAGGACGAACGCGAGGAGCTCATGGGCCGGGCCCGGCAACGGCCGGTGCCGGCGGCCGGTACGAGTCACCTGAGCGCCTGAGGCGGACGGCCGGCCCCCGCGCCCACCCTCCGGTGCCCCTGAAGACCCTCGCGTCCCACCGCGGAGGGTGCGGCACACCCGCGCCCGGTCACGCTCGGTGACCGCGCCGCGGGCGGTCGGCGCTCAGCGGCGCGCGGCCGCCGCCAGCCGGTCGAGCATTTCCGCGACGGCGGGCACCCGCGCCAGGTCCGGCAGCGTCAGCGCCACCACCTCGCGCTCCACGGCCGGCTCGACCGGCACCGTCCGGGCGCCCCGGTGGCGGACCGACTCCACCGCCAGCTCCGGCATGACGGCCACCCCGAGACCGGCGCCGACCAGGCCGAACACCGCCGGGTAGTCGTCGGTCGCGAAGTCGATGCGCGGGGTGAAGCCCGCGCTCTCGCAGATGTCCACCAGATGCCGGCGGCAGCGGGGGCAGCCCGCGATCCACGGTTCGCCGGCGAGTTCGTCGATGCGGATCCGCTCCGCGCCGGCCAGCGGGTGCCCCTCGGGGACGACGCCGACGAGCCGGTCGGTCAGCAGCGGCCGGACCACGAGGTCGTCCTTGCCGCACCGGCCGTCGCCCCAGCCCCCGTCGGCCTGCGCCGCGTCCCCGCCGGCCACCGGGCCGGAGCCGCGCGCGTCGGGGTACCGGAAGGCCAGGGCGATCTCGCAGTCGCCGGCCCGCAGCATCTCCACCGAACGCGGGGGCTCGGCCTCCTCCAGGGAGATCTGGATGCCGGGGTGGGCGGCGCGCATCCCGGCGAGGGCGGTGGGGACCAGCGTCGAGCTGCCGCTGGGAAAGGAGACCAGCCGGACCCGCCCGGCGCGCAGCCCGGCGATGGCGGCGATCTCCTCCTCGGCCGCGGTGAGCCCGGCGAGGATGCCGGCGGCGTGCCGGACGAGGGCCCGGCCCGCCTCGGTGAGCCGGGTCTCACGGCCCGTACGGACGAGCAGCGGGGTGCCCGCGGACTGCTCCAGGGCCTTCATCTGCTGGCTGACGGCGGGCTGGGTGCAGCCCAGCTCCCGGGCGGCGGCGGAGAACGAACCGGTGGTGGCCACGGCGCGCAGCACACGCAGGTGGCGGGCCTCGATCATAGAAAAAGCATAAGCGGTGCTTGGGGACGGCCGGAAATACCGCCTCGTCCCTTTGGCTTGTCCCTTCGGGTGCCCTGTGGTGGCGCCGGACCGCCGGGAGCCGCCTAACCTCGTCGGATGCGCATCCTCTCCGTCAACCTCGGCCGGGCCCGCACCGCCGCCGACCGTTCCCTGCCCGGCAGCGCGTTCGCCGCCGGCCTCGCCTCCGGCATCGACAAGCGGCCCGTCACCGGCCCGGTGGCGGTGGCCGCGCCCGGGCCGCAGGGCGAGGCCGGCAGCGGCCTCGCCGGGGACGCGGTCGTCTCGCTGAAGCACCATGGCGGCGACCACCAGGCGGTCTACGCCTTCGCCCGCGAGGACCTCGACCGCTGGGAGCGGGAGCTGGGCCGGGCCCTGCCGGACGGCTCGTTCGGCGAGAACCTCACCACCTCGGGGCTGGACGTCAACGACGCCCGGATCGGGGAGCGCTGGCGGGTCGGCGAACGGCTGCTGCTGGAGGTCACCGCGCCGCGCGTGCCCTGCCGGACGTTCGCCGACTGGCTGGGCGAGCAGGGCTGGATGCGGCGGTTCACCGAGGAGGCCGCCCCGGGCGCGTACCTGCGGGTGCTCGAACCGGGGGAGGTCCGTGCGGGTGATCCCCTCACCGTCGTCCACCGGCCCGGCCACGAGGTCAGCGTCTCCTTCGCCTTCCGCGCGCGGACGACGGAACGGGCGCTGCTGCCCCGTGTTCTCGCGGCGGGCGACGGGTTGCACCCACGGCTGCGGGAGACGGCGGAGCGGTACGCGGCGTCCAGGGGGGCCGTCGACGGAGTACCGGCCTGACGGAAGGCAAGCCGCCACGCGGTGTCGCCGGGCACTAACGTTCCCGTATGACGACTGCACTGATCACGGGAGCGACGGCCGGCATCGGCGCGGCCTTCGCGCGACGGCTGGCCGCCGAGGGCCACCACCTGGTGCTCGTGGCCCGCGACGAGAAGCGGCTGGGCGAACAGGCGACCGAACTCCACGACCGGCACCGGGTGGAGGTGGAGGTCCTGCGGGCCGATCTGTCGACCGAGGACGGCATCGCCGCCGTCGAGGAACGGCTCTCGGACCGCAAGCAGCCCGTGGATCTGCTGGTCAACAACGCCGGCTTCGGCAACAAGGGCCGCTTCCTGGAGGTCACCGTCCAGGACGAGCTCACCATGCTCAAGGTGCACTGCGAGGCGGTGCTGCGGCTGACCATGGCCGCCACGCGCGGGATGCGGGAACGCCGGCGGGGCGGCGTGGTCAACGTCGCGTCCGTCGCCGCGTTCGTGCCGCGTGGGACGTACGGGGCGAGCAAGGCGTGGGTGGTGCAGTTCACCCAGGGCGCGGCGCGGGACCTGGCGGGCAGCGGGGTGCGGCTGATGGCGCTGTGCCCGGGCTTCGTCCGGACCGAGTTCCACGCGCGGGCCGGGATGGGGACGGACAACATCCCGGGCTGGATGTGGCTGGACGCGGACCGGCTGGTCGACGCGGCGCTGAAGGACCTGGCGCGCGGGAAGTCGCTGTCGGTGCCCGACCCCCGGTACAAGGCGCTGACGGGGCTGTCGAAGCTGGTGCCGCGCGGGGCGATGGCGCGGGTGTCCTCCACGACGGGGCGTAAGTACGGGCCCAACTGACGTGCGCGGGGGCGCTCGGGCGTCGGTGCACGCCCGGTCGCACCCCTCTCCGCCCCGGCCCCTACGCCCGGCCGTATGCCGGGTGCGCCGGCCGGTCCGGACGCGCCGAGGCCCGGCACCCCTCGCGGGGGTGCCGGGCCTCGGCGGTGGTGCGGGTGCCTCGGTGGGCGGTGCCTCAGTGGGCGTGGCCGTGACCGTGGCCGTGGCCCGCCTCGGCCTCCTCTTCCTTCTTCTCGACGACCAGGGTCTCGGTCGTGAGCAGCAGGGAGGCGATGGAGGCGGCGTTCTCCAGGGCGGAGCGGGTGACCTTCACCGGGTCGATGACGCCGGCGGCGACCAGGTCGCCGTACTCGCCGGTCGCGGCGTTGAAGCCCTGGCCCTTGTCGAGCTCGGCGACCTTGGAGGTGATGACGTAGCCCTCCAGGCCGGCGTTCTCGGCGATCCAGCGCAGCGGCTCGACGGCGGCGCGGCGGACGACCGCGACACCGGTGGCCTCGTCGCCGGTCTTGCCCAGGTTGTCCTCCAGCACCTTGACGGCGTGGACCAGGGCGGAGCCACCACCGGAGACGATGCCCTCCTCGACCGCGGCGCGGGTCGCGGAGATGGCGTCCTCCAGACGGTGCTTCTTCTCCTTGAGCTCGACCTCGGTGGCCGCGCCGACGCGGATGACGCACACGCCGCCGGCGAGCTTGGCGAGGCGCTCCTGGAGCTTCTCGCGGTCCCAGTCGGAGTCGGTGGTCTCGATCTCGGCCTTGATCTGGGCCACGCGGCCGGCGACCTCGGAGGAGTCGCCCTTGCCGTCGACGATGGTGGTGTCGTCCTTGGTGACGGTCACGCGGCGGGCGGAGCCGAGCACCTCGAGGCCGACCTGGTCGAGCTTGAGGCCGACCTCCTCGGCGACGACGGTGGCACCGGTGAGGGTGGCCATGTCGCCCAGCATTGCCTTGCGGCGGTCGCCGAAGCCGGGGGCCTTGACGGCCACGGCGTTGAACGTGCCGCGGATCTTGTTGACGACGAGGGTGGAGAGGGCCTCGCCCTCGACGTCCTCGGCGATGATCAGCAGCGGCTTGGAGCCACCGGCCTGGATGACCTTCTCCAGCAGCGGGAGCAGGTCGGCGATGGCGGAGATCTTGCCCTGGTGGATCAGGATGTACGGGTCGTCGAGGACGGCCTCCATACGCTCCTGGTCGGTGACCATGTAGGGCGAGAGGTAGCCCTTGTCGAAGGCCATGCCCTCGGTGAAGTCGAGCTCCAGGCCGAAGGTGTTGGACTCCTCGACGGTGATGACACCGTCCTTGCCGACCTTGTCCATCGCCTCGGCGATGAGCTCGCCGACCTGCTTGTCCTGGGCGGACAGCGCGGCCACGGCGGCGATGTCGGACTTGGAGTCGATCGGGCGGGAGGTCGCGAGCAGCTCGTCGGAGACGGCCTTGACCGCGGCGTCGATGCCCTTCTTCAGGGCGGCGGGGGAGGCGCCGGCGGCGACGTTGCGCAGACCCTCACGGACCAGCGCCTGGGCCAGCACGGTCGCGGTGGTGGTGCCGTCACCCGCGATGTCGTTGGTCTTGGTCGCCACCTCCTTGACGAGCTGGGCGCCCAGGTTCTCGTACGCGTCCTCCAGCTCGACCTCGCGCGCGATGGTGACGCCGTCGTTGGTGATGGTGGGGGCGCCGAACTTCTTGTCGATGACGACGTTGCGGCCCTTGGGGCCGATCGTCACCTTGACCGTGTCGGCAAGCTTGTTGACGCCGCGCTCGAGGGCGCGACGGGCGTCCTCGTCGAACTTCAGGGTCTTCGCCATGGGTTACGTATCCTTCGCCGTGTCTCTCAAACGAACTGCGCCCCCGGCGCCCGGTTGTTGGACGCGGGTACCAGGGGCACAGAACAAAAGCCTCGAGAATTCGAAAGCTTCGGGGTGAATTACTTCTCGATGATCGCGAGCACGTCGCGGGCCGAGAGGACGAGGTACTCGTCGCCGTTGTACTTCACCTCGGTGCCGCCGTACTTGCTGTAGAGCACGACGTCGCCGACCTTGACGTCGAGCGGCAGGCGCTCGCCGTTCTCGAATCGGCCCGGGCCCACGGCGAGGACGGCGCCCTCCTGGGGCTTCTCCTTCGCGGTGTCCGGGATGACCAGGCCAGAGGCCGTGGTCTGCTCGGCGTCCAGCGGCTGGACCACGATGCGGTCCTCGAGCGGCTTGATGGCAACCTTGGAGCTGGCGGTCGTCACGATCCGACCTCCCCCTTCGGAGATCTCACGGGGTCAATTGTCTGAGGTGGCGACCAGGTGGATCCGTCGTCGCGGGTGCCGGACCTGCCCGTCGCTGTGTTTGGCACTCACCGGTGGAGAGTGCCAACGGAGCCGAGACTATGACGCGCTTAGCACTCGGTCAAGCGGAGTGCCAATTTGCGGCCGCGCGCCGGGGGCGTCCGGGCGCGTCGCGCGCCCTCCGGTGCCTCCCGGACGCCCGCCGTCAGACGTAGTCCTCCAGCCGCGCCACGGTGAACCCCTGGCGCTGGACGCTGCGCACCATGTTGGCGACCATCCGCGTCATGGTCGTGCCCTTGAGCTCGGCGGGACCGCGGAAGTGCGCGAGCACGATGTCGCCGGGACGAAGCTTCCCCGCTTCGGCGTACCTCATGTCATTGATCTGCATCGTGGCCTGCCACAGCACGACGGCCTTGACGCCGCAGGAGCCGGCCGCCGCCAGGGTGGCGTCGTTGTAGTTGCCGTACGGCGGACGGAACAGCTCCGGCCGCTTGCCGAACCGCTTCTTCAGCGTCTCCTGCTGCCCGCAGATCTCCCGCTTCTGCGCCTCGGGGGACAGGGTGCGCAGGTTGGGGTGGGTGAGCGTGTGGTTGTGCACGCCGTTGCCGAGGGCGCGCAGTGTGTCGAAGTAGCCGTAGCCGCGCCCGGCGCGCGCGGCGCTGTCGGTCAGGAACATGCTGAACGGCAGCTTGAGGTCCTCGGCCATCCGGAGGAACGCCGGGTCCTTCTCGGCGCCGTCGTCGAAGGTCAGGAAGACGACCTTGTCCTTGGTCGGCACCCGGCGGACGATCTGCGGCGTCCCTCCCTTGTGGTGCGCGGTGAGCCGGGTGGCGGGCGGCGCCGGGGGCGCGGCGAGCGGCTTGTCGAGCCCCCAGCGACGGTACGCGGCGGGGTCGGCGGTGGTCTGGGTGTTCGGAGCGGGCACGCTCCCATTCTCGGACACCGCCCGTCCGGAAGCGGGTGCGAGGC